>DASPOZ010000213.1:0-30206 GCA_035625755.1 Candidatus Sulfotelmatobacter sp. | reverse complement strand
GCGTTTCGAGGTGATCGCCGCCCGCAGCCTGGCCGGGGCGGCCGCGCTGCTGAAGGGGCACGGGGCGGCGGCGCGGCCCCTGGCCGGCGGCGGAGACCTGTTCCCCCTGCTGCTCAACGGCATGCCGGACGGGCGGCCCGGCGGCCCCAGGGTGCTGGTGAACCTTGCGGCCATCCCCGGCCTGAACCGGATCCGGTACGAGCGGGGGAAGGGGCTCAGGCTGGGCGCCATGGCCCTGGTGGCGGATATCCAGGGCGACAGGGCGGTGCGGGACAGGTACCGGGGCATCGCCCAGGCGGCGGGCGAGGTGGGGTCGCGCGAGGTTCGTCGCGTGGCGACCCTGGGTGGGAACCTCTGCCAGCGGCCGCGCTGCGCCTACTTCCGCCGGGCCGACATCAGGTGCGTGAAGAAGGGGGGAGACGGCTGCCCGGCCCTGGACGGGGACCACCGGTACTACCATGCCATCCTGGAAGGCGGGCCCTGCCACATGGTTCACGCGTCGGACCTGGCGCCGGCCCTCATCGCCGCCGGCGCCACGGCGCACCTCGTGGGCGGCGATGGCCGCCGGTCCATGCCGCTGGAACGGTTCTTCGTGACGCCGGAAGAGGACGTCCTGCGCGAAAACGTGCTGGCGCCGGGCGAGTTCCTGGCCGAGGTGCGCGTCCCGGACCCCGCCCCGGGCACGCGCGGCGCGTACGTGAAGGCGCGGGTGGACCCCTCCTGGGATTTCGCGCTGGCCAGCGCGGCGGTGACCCTCGTGCTGCGCGAAGATTTCGTGCGGGGGGCCCGGGTCGTCCTGGGGGGCGTGGCGCCGCGCCCCTACCGCGCCCTGGAGGCCGAGGCGATCCTGCGACACGCGGCGATCAACGAGGGCCTCGTGCAGGCCGCGGCGGATGCCGCCGTGGCCGCCGCGCGCCCCCTGCGCCTCAACTCGTACAAAATGGATCTGGCGCGCATCGTGGTGCGTCAGGCCATCGCCAAGGCCTTCGGCGGGCCGATCCCGCCGGCGCCGGGGCCGGTGCTCCGGGGCGGGAAGCTGGTCTGCTGCCACGTCCCCGTGGGCCCCGTCCGCTGCCGCGGCTGCCCCGACCCCGCCCGCCGGACGCGGTAACGCCGGGAGGGGACGGCCGGGGTGGCGTGAAGGCCGGCGCCTCGAGCACGTGCCGAGGCGATAGAGCTTGACACGCCTTCGACGGCGGTGATAGCGTCCGCTGGCATGTAAGGCACGGGACCAAGGGCCCCAAGCCTTGCCTTTGGAACGCGAGGTTCATGGTATGAACCTCTCCGACGGTTTGGTGGAACGGGTTCGGCGAAATGGACCCCACGGCCGGGCGCGGTCGTGGGGTCTTGTATTGGTAGGCCTGCGGCTGGGTTGCGGCAGGCGGTGGAAGGAGAGGATGCCATGAGCAAAGGGCGGGAAGGGCCGAGCCGCCTCATCGTGTCGCGGCGCAGCTTCCTGAAGGGAGTGGGGGGCGGCGCCCTGGCCACGGCGGCCGTCAAGACCGGGATCCTCGATCCCAAGGTGGGGCAGGCCGACGTTCCCCCCCTGGGAGAGCGCCAGGCTACGCGCCCGCTGGATATCAAAGTCAACGGCATGCGCTACCGGTTGGAGGTGGAGCCGCGCCGCACGCTGGCCGACGTCTTGCGCAAGGACCTGGGCCTCACCGGCACGAAGATCGCGTGCGGCCACGCGGAGTGTGGGGCCTGCACCGTGCTGGTGGGCGGCCGCCCCGTGTACTCCTGCATGACTCTGGCGGCCCGCGTCCACGGCAAAGAGGTCCAGACCGTGGAGGGGCTGGCCCAGGGGGAGAAGCTCCATCCCATTCAGGAGGCCTTCGTCGAGTTCGACGCGATGCAGTGCGGGTTCTGCACGCCGGGCTTCCTCATGTCCCTGAAGGCGATGCTGGACCGCACCAAGAACCCGAACCTGGACGAGGTGCGGCGCGCCGTGGCCGGGAACCTCTGCCGGTGCTCGGCCTACAACCACATCTTCGAGGCGGCCCTGGCCGCCGCGAAGCGGATGGCATAGCAGGATGCTGAAAAACCCGCTTTTCCGCAGGCTGCTCAAAAAGGTCCAGATGCAAGGCGGCGCGCGATGCGAGGCGCGAGGCGTACTTGGGCCGTACGTCGCAGCGCCGCGCGAGCGCGCCAACGCCGCAGCTGGGCCTTTTTCAGCAGCCTGATAGGGAGGGGACGGCCATGGCCAAAGAGCTCAAGATGCCCCCCTCCGTGATGGAGGGCCCGGCCGGAACGACCCTGTCCACCTGGGGCGACCCCAAGGACATGAAGGTGGTGGGGAAGGCCGTGCCGCGGCGCGGGGCCCTGGACAAGGTGACGGGGCGCGCCGTGTACCCCTACGACGTGCACCTGCCCAACATGACCTACGCCTTCATCGTGCGCAGCCCCCGTGCTCACGCCAGGATCACCGCCGTGGACACCGCCGCGGCCGGGAAACTGCCCGGCGTCCGCCTGGTCCTGACGCCCTTCAATGCCCCCAAGATCCCATGGACGGAGGAGCGCCTGCTCTTCGACCCCATGGTGCGCTTTGTGGGCCAGGAGTTCGCGGCCGTGGTGGCGGACGACGAGGATACGGCCGAGGAGGCGGCCAACCTGCTGAAGGTGAAGTACGACGAGTTGCCGGCCGTGATCGAGCCGGACGACGCCTTGAAGCCGGGGGCAGCCCCCGTGCAGCCCGCCGGCAACATGTTCAACGGGAAACCTGAGGTGTACCAGCGGGGCGACCCGGAAAAAGGCTTCGCCGAGGCAGACCTGGTGTACGAGCAGACCTACACCACCTCGGTGCAGCACCACACGGCCCTGGAGCTGCACGGCTGCGTGGCCCTCTGGGAGGGAGGCACGCTCACGCTGTGGGATTCGAACCAGGGCGTGCACATGGTGCGGGACATCCTGGCTGCCCGCCTGAAGCTGCCCATCAACCGGGTGCGCATCGTCAATGAATACATCGGCGCCGGGTATGGCAGCAAGAATGGCCCCAAGACCTACCACGTCATCGCCGCGGTGCTGGCCCAGCGGGTGGGGCGGCCCGTGAGAATCTTCATGACCCGCGAGGACAACTTCCCCACGTCCCACCACCGGCCCAAGACGATCCAGACCTACAAGATCGGCGTCAAGAAGGACGGCACCATCACTGCCATGACCTACCGGCTCGTGGGCCAATGCGGCCCCTACAAAGAGAACGCCATCTGGGGCGTGCGCGGCGGGGACGGCACGCGGCTGCTCTACAAGTGCGCCAACCTCCGGACGGAGACCATCGGGGCCCACACCCATACCCAGGCCCCCATCCCGTGTCGCGGCCCGGGGGACACCGAAAACCTCTATACCCTCGAGATCCTCATAGATGAGGTGGCCGAGAAGCTGGGAATGGACCCCATCGAGTTCCGCAAGAAGAATTACACCGACGTGGACCAGATGCACAACGAGCCCTATTCCAGCATCGGCCTGCTGGAATCCTACGAAATGGGGGCCAAGGCCTTCGGCTGGAACCCCCAGAAACCGGGGTCCACAGCGGGGCCGAAGAAGCGGGGCAGCGGTGTCGGCGCCCTCCTCTGGCACGGCACGGCCACGGAGCAATCCCAGGCGGCCGTGGTGCTCCAGGCGGACGGCACGGCGCAACTCCTGGCCGGCATGTCCAACATCGGCTGCGGGACCGAGACGGTCCTCTGCCAGGTGGCGGCGGAGGAGCTGGGCATCCCGGCCGATGCGGTGACCATCAGCCTGGGCGACACGGCCAATCACCCCTACACCGTCAATTCCTCCTACGGAAGCCGGACGGTCTCCCTGGCCTCGCCGGCCGTGCGCAACGCCGCGGCCGACGCGAAGCGGCAGCTCATCGGGCTGGCCGCACGGCTCATGAACAACAAGGCCGAGGAACTGGAGTTGGTGGACGGGCGGATCCGCTCGAAGAGCGACTCGAGCAAGGGCATGGCCTTCAAGGACGTCACGGCCAAGATGGGTCGGGAGCTGATCATCGGCACCGGACGGCGCCCGGCCAACCCCACAGGGTACTCGGTGGAGCTGTTCGGGGCCCACTTCGTCGAGGTGGAGGTGGACACGGAGACGGGGCACGTCCAGGTGCTTCGGGCCGCCTGCGCCCACGACTGCGGGCGCTGGCTCAACCCCAGGCTGGCGGAGAGCCAGATCCAGGGTGGGTTCATCCAGGGCATGGGCATGGCTCTTACGGAAGAGCGGATCATGGACCGACGGAGCGGCCATCAGCTGAACGCCAACCTCCACGAATACGGCCTGCCCACGTCCATGGACGTGCCCGCGCAGATCGTCGCCATCGACCCCGGAACGCTGGACCTGGCGACGAACACCAACGTGAAGGGGATGGGTGAGCCGCCCGTGACGGGTGCCGGCGGGGCCATCGCCAACTCCGTCTATAATGCCATCGGCGTGCGCATCCGGGACTATCCCATCACGCCCAACAAGATCCTGGCCGCCTTGAAGGCGAAGGCGTAGGGGAGGGGCCATGCAACGCTTTGAGCTCATCGACGCCCGCAGCCTCCAGGAGGCGTCCTCGCTCCTCAAGAAGCATGGGGCTCAGGCCCAGCCCCTGGCCGGCGGGGGCGACCTGTTGTACTTGATGAAGGATTACGTCGAGGGGCCGCGTCTCAAGAGCCCCACGGTGCTGGTGAACCTGGAGTCGATCCCGGGGACCAACACCATCAAATACGAGCGGGGCAAGGGTCTCGTGCTGGGGGCCACGGCCCTCATCGCGGACATCGAGGCGGACAAGACCATCCAGGAGAAGTACCCCGTCATCCACCAGGCGGCGGCCGAGGTGGCCTCGCCCCAGCTCCGCAACATGGGGACGCTGGGTGGGAACCTCTGCCAGAAGCCCCGCTGCTGGTATTACCGGAACCAGGACATCGTGTGCCTCAAGAAGGGCGGAGACCAGTGCTGGGCGATCAACGGAGACAATCGGTACTACCACGCCGTCCTGGAGGGCGGGCCCTGCCACATCGTCTCCCCGTCCGACATGGCCCCCGCGCTCATCGCAGCCGGCGCCACCGTGCATTTGTTCGGGGGGAAAGCCGCCCGGTCCATGCCGCTGGAGAAGTTCTTCGTGACCACCAGGGAGAGCCTCTACCAGGAGACCGTGCTGGCGCCGGCCGAGCTGGTGGCCGAGGTGCGCGTGCCGGAGCCGAAGCCAGGCACAAGGAGCGCCTACGTCAAGGCCCGCATTCGCGGCTCGTGGGATTTTGCGCTGGCCAGCGCCGGCGTCTCCCTCCGGGCGGCGAACGGGGTGGTGCAGGAGGCGCGGGTCTGCCTGGGCGGCGTCTCGCCGCGCCCGTACCGCGCCGAGGCGGCGGAGAAGGCCCTGGTGGGCAAGAAGGTCGATGAGGCCACGGCGAAGGCCGCCGCCGAGGCCGCCCTGGCCGATGCGAAACCGATGACCATGAACGCCTACAAGGTGGACCTAGCCAAGGCCGTCCTGAAGCGGGCCATCCTGGAGTCCACTTGAGGACGAGCCCCAAACGTGGCAGTCCGCCTGAGGGCGCAAGGAGTCTATTCATGATGCCGGCACAAGAGAAGGCACACGGCCTGGAGCGCTATCGGTGTTCCTATTGCGGTTACGTGTACGACCCGGCCGAAGGCGACCCCGGCCACGGGGCCCCGCCCGGGACAGCCTTCCACGACGTCCCCAACGGCTGGCGCTGCCCGCACTGCTTCACCGCGCATTCGGCCTTCGCCCCCTGGCCGGCGCAGCCGAAGGCGTAGGGGCGGCCGCGCCACCCGGTCGCCTCCCGCGCGGCCCGCGCAGCCCCTCACCTGCATCCGCACCTCCGCCCTGACTTCGCCCTGTCGCGCGGTGTCGTGCGACCACACCGAGCTGCGGTGCGGCAGGGGCGTGGGGCCCTCGCTTGACTCGCCCTCCCCCGTGGTCTAGTTTCTCCCACGTCCGGCTCCCGGACACAGCCCCCCGTACAACCTGAGGTTCAACGGGTCTGCGCGCGGTTCCCGAGACGCGGGCGGGGGACGGCTCGTGAAACGGAGGGCCCAGCGCCCGCCCAGACGGGAACCCCCGGGCGTTCGTTTGGGCGACGCTACGGCGCGGGCACGGCCGGTCGGCTTGCTGCCTCAAGGGAACATTACCATGACCTCCACGAGCGTGGTGCGCACCGTCTGCGACCCCAACTGCCACGCGAACCCCCGCTGCGGCATCCTGGCCCACGTGGAGGACGGGCGGATCGTGCGCATCGAAGCCGCCGACTTCCCCCGGCCCGAGTTCTCCAAGCGCATCTGCCTGATGGGCCTCAGCCGCCTCGAATACCAGTACCACCGGGACCGCCTGCTCCACCCCCTCCGGCGGGTGGGCGAGCGGGGCGCCGGGCGCTGGGAACGCATCACCTGGGACGAGGCCCTGGACTTCATCGCCGAGAATTTCAGGGGAATCGCCGCGGCGCACGGCTCCCGCGCCATCGCCGCCATCAGCGGGTCCGGCGCGAACGGTGTGTTGACGCGGGGGGCCAGCTACCGGTTCGCGGCGGCCCTCGGGGGCACCGCCGCGCGGCCGGGCGGAGTGGACTACGGCGTCCCCAAGGGGCTCGAGTATACCTTCGGCGTTCGCGCGTCCACGTATTTCGGGCCCGGCGGCCACGAGTTCGCGGACGCCGTCAACTCGCGCACCATCGTCTTCTGGGGGGGCAACGACGCGGAGACACGCTTCGTGGACTACCCCTTCGTGCGCGAGGCGCAGCGGCGGGGGGCGAAGGTCATCTGCATCGATCCGAACCGCACGGCCACCGCATCCAAGGCCGACCTCTGGATCTCGCTGCGGCCCGGCACGGACGGCGCCCTGGCCTTGAGCCTCTTGCACCAGGTCGTGGCGCGGGGGATGCACGACGAGGCCTTCCTACGGGCGCATACGAACGGCCCGTTCCTGGTCCGGGAGGACACCGGGGCGTTCCTGCGCGAGCGCGACGTGGCCGGGGGCGACTCGATGGCGTACGTGGTCTGGGACGCGGCATCCGCCGGCCCCCGTCCCTCTGGGTCGGCGCGCGAGGTCTCCCTCGGCGAACGGTATCCGGTTCGCCTGGCCAACGGCGCCACGGTCCACTGCGCCCCTGCGTTCCAGCTCCTGCGCGAGCTAGTTGCGGCGTACCCGCCCGAGCGCGCCGCCGAGATCACCGCGGTCCCGGCCGAGGCCATCCGCGACCTCGCCGCGGACCTCGCGACGCGCAAGCCATCCGCCATCCGGATCGGCTACGGCGTGGACCGCTGGTACTGGTCCGACTACACGGCGCGGGCGGTGGCGGCCCTGACCGTGGCCACGGGGAACGTGGGCATCCCCGGCGGCGGCATCAGCATGCACTCGGGGACCTATGCGATGCCGGCCGGCATGGCGGCGTTCCGCAACCCCGGCGGGCGATCGGCCTCCCTGCTGGACGCCATCGGACTCATGGGCGCCATCGAGTCGGGGCGCCCGTACCCGGTGAAGGCCCTCTGGCTCTCCGGGTCCAACCTGTTCAACCAGACGGCGGCGAACCGGGGGCGGGTGCTGTCGTCCGTCGTGCCGCGGCTGGAGTTCATCGTTGTCAGCGAGCACTTCATGACGGCCTCGGCCGAGCTGGCCGACGTGGTGCTGCCCGCCGCCACCATCTTCGAGCGGCTGGACCTGATCCCCGGGATCTTCCTCCAGCTCCAGCAGCCCGCGGTGGCGCCGGAGGGCGAAAGCAGGTCCGAGCTCGACATGTTCGCCGCGCTGGCGCAGCGGATGGGCTACGGCCAGTACTTCGCCCGCGCGCCCGAGGAGTATCTGGAAGAGGCGCTGGCCGGGCAGGATCCTTTGCTGGAGGGGATCACGCTGGAACGCCTCAGGCGGGAGGGGCCCGTCTTCCTGAACCGTCCGCCCGAACCGTACGTGGCCTTCAGGGACCGCCTCTTTCCGACCCCGTCGGGGAGGATCGAGCTCTACAAGGAGGAGCTGGTGCGGCACGGCGCCGAACTCCCCGTCTACCGCGAGCCCATCGAGGCGTCGCCCTTCAATCCCATCGCCCGGCGCTACCCGCTCACGCTGCTCTTCTCCCACAGCAGGCACCGGATCCACTCCACCTTCGCCAACATGCCCATGCTCAAGAGGCTCGAACCCGAGCCGGTGCTCGAGATCCATCCGGTGGACGCCGCGCCGCGGGGCGTTGCCGACGACGAGCTGGTGCGGGTCTTCAACGATCGCGGCACCGTCACGCTCCGCTGCCGGCTCAACGGGGACCTGAGGCCCGGGGTCCTCGTCCTGCCGGAAGGCCACTGGGTGAAGGACTTCCGCGCCGGCGATCCCTACGGCCTGACCCACGACCTGGTGAGCCCGACCTCGGAGAACTACGCCTTCTACGACACCCTGGTGGAGGTCGAGAGGGCCGCCGGGTAGCGGCCCCTAGCAGGCTGCTGAAAAAGGCCCACCTGCCCATTGCGGAATGCGGAATCCGCGCGCCGCCTTGCAGCTGGACCTTTTTCGAGGAGCCTGCGCAAGAGCGAGTTTTTCAGCATCCTGCTAGGGGGCCCCGGGGCTGAGCCGTGCCGGCACCTGCATCCCCGCACCGGGAGCCCCGATGCTCCAGGATGTGCTTGACACGCGTTGGGCGATGGGAGTAGAGATACATCAACGCTTCTCGAAGACGGAGAGGGGGGAGACGGCCAAGACAAGACAACGGGATCGGGTGTCCCCGTCGATGGCGGGGACGAAGAGGGAACATGGTGACGCCCGGCACGGAGCCGGGCCATTCCATGGCTGCCCCGCAACTGTAAGCGGGATGAAACCTGCACGAGCCACTGCCCCTCTTCCCATTGCAGATTGAGGATTGAGGATTGTCGATTGGTTCTTGTCGGTAATCAGCAATCCTCAATCCAAAATCCACAATGGGACGGGGTGGGAAGGCGCAGGGAGTAAGCCACACCGCGAGCCAGGAGACCTGCCCGGTCCCGACGGAGCCGATGGCCTTCCGTGGGGGAGGGCAGCCCGTGCGCGCGGTGGCGAACCGGCGACCCCGGTCCACTTCGATGACACCGAGCCCCAATCCTCGAACGGAGGGTTGGGGCTTTTGCATTTCAGCCTGGAGATTCGCGCGAGCGAGAGGCGGCGGGGATGCGAATATGTAGCTTCCTGCCCAGCGCCACGGAGATCCTGTTCGCCCTCGATCTGGGCGACTCGGTGGTGGGGGTGACGCACGAGTGCGATTACCCGCCGGCGGCGCGGGGAAAACCGGTGGTGGTCCGCTCGACGTTGGATGCCTCCCGGATGGCCAGCGGCGAGATCGAGGCGGCCGTGCGCGCCTCGCTCCGGGGCGGTCCCGGGGTGTACATCATCGAGGCCGAGGCGCTGCGCCGCGCAGACCCGGACCTGGTCGTGACGCAGGACCTGTGCGATGTCTGCGCCCTGCCCACCCAGGCGGTGACCGCGGCCATCGCCGCCCTGCCGCGCCGCCCGCGGGTGGTCTCGCTCAAGCCGGGGCGCTTGCACGACGTGCTGGCGGACATCCGCACCGTCGGCGGGGCCGCCGGCCGCGGCGCGGAGGCGGGGCGGCTGGTGGGCGAGTTGACCGGGCGGATCGCCGCGGTGGGCAGGCTCACGGCGCGCGTGGCGCGCCGCCCGCGCGTCGTCTGCCTCGAGTGGTTCGACCCGCTGTACGTCGGCGGCCACTGGATCCCGGAGATGGTGAACCTGGCCGGCGGCGAGGACGTGATGGGGGTGGCCGGGGAGCGGTCCCGCATCGTCTCCTGGGAGGACGTGCGGGCCAAGGCCCCCGAGGTAATCTTGCTGATCCCGTGCGGCGGGGACACCTCCCGGGTCGCACAGGAGATGCACCTGCTGGAGCGCCTGCCGGAATGGAGGGAGGTGCCGGCGGTGCGGTCCGGCCGCGTCTACGCCGCCGACGCCTCGTCGTACTTCAGCCGGCCGGGGCCCCGGCTCACGGAGGGCCTGGAGATTCTCTCCCACTTCCTGCATCCCGAGATCTTTCTGCGACCCGATCTTCCCGGCGCGGGCGGCCCCCTTCCCCAAGCTTCGAGGACTGAGGTATGAGGGGCTGAGGGACCGACGAGGCGCGGAGGGACCAAGGCGTAGGGAGTCTGTGGCGTGGCGAAGGCCATCATGATCCAGGGGACCGGCTCGTATGTGGGGAAGAGCCTGCTGTGCGCCGGCCTCTGCCGCCTCCTGCGGCAGGAGGGCTGGCGTGTGGCGCCGTTCAAGGCGCAAAACATGGCGCTGAACTCCTTCGTCACCGCGGACGGCGGGGAGATCGGCCGGGCCCAGGCGGTGCAGGCGGAGGCCGCCGGGCTGGACCCCACGGTGGACATGAACCCGGTGCTCCTGAAGCCGGGCTCGGATACCGACGCGCAGGTGGTCCTGCGGGGCCGGGTCTGGGGCCGGGTCCGGGCGGCGGATTCCGCCCGCTTCCTCGCCGCGGCCTGGCCGGCGGTGCAGGAGAGCTACGCGCGCCTGGCGGCGGGCCATGAGGTGGTGGTGATCGAGGGGGCGGGCAGCCCGGCGGAGGTGAACCTGCGCGAGCGGGACATCGTGAACATGCGGGTGGCCCATCTGGCGGATGCCCCCGTGCTGCTGGTGGGGGACATCGACCGCGGCGGCGTCTTCGCCGCCCTGGTGGGCACGCTGGAGCTCCTGCCGGGGGAGGATCGAGACCGCGTGCGGGGCTTCGTCATCAACAAGTTCCGCGGGGAGCGCGCGCTCCTGGACCCGGGGCTGCGCACCCTCCAGGAACGGACGGGGCGGCCCGTCCTCGGCGTGATCCCGTACCTTCCGGACTTGGCCATCCCCGAGGAGGACGGCGTCTCCCTCGAGGACAGTCTGGCGCGGCGGCGAGGCCGGGAGGCCGCCGTACGGGTCGGCGTTATCCTGCTGCCCCACATCGCGAACTTCACGGACTTCGATGCCCTGGCGGCGGAGGAGGAGGTGGGGCTCCGCTACGTCACCCGCGCCGACGAAGTGGCCGATTTGGATGCGGTGATCCTCCCCGGCAGCAAGAACACCATCGAGGACCTGCTCTGGCTGCGCGGGCGCGGCCTGGCCGGGGCGATCCGGCGCCTGGGGGAGTCGGGCGCGCCGGTGGTGGGGATCTGCGGGGGGTTCCAGATGCTGGGCCGTCGCATCGAGGACCCCCGGCGCATGGAGACGGACCTGGGCGGCATGGACGGCCTGGGCCTGCTGGACGTGGCCACCACCCTGGGGGGCGAGAAGGCCACGTTCCGCGTCCGGGTGCAGGGAGCGGAAGGGACGCCCTTCGCCGGTGTCGGTCCCGCCGTGGGGTACGAGATCCACTTGGGCGAAACGACGCGTGGCCCGGCGGCCGGCCCGGTGTTCCGCCTCCGGCGCCAGGGCGACGGGCACGCGGAGGTGCTCGACGGCGCCATGGCGCCCGGCGGGCGGGTGTGGGGAACCTACGTCCACGGACTCTTCGACGATGGGGCCATGCGCCGGGCCTTCGTGAACGGCCTGCGCGCCGGGAAGGGACTGCCGCCGGCGGAGTGGCCGGCCGGCCCGCCCGCCGGCGCGGCCCGCTCGGCCGCCTACGATCGGCTGGCCGCCACGCTCCGCCGGCACCTCGACATCGCGGCCGTCCGGTCGCTCGTGAACCTGCCGTTCCGAGAGGAGGTGGTGGCGCCCGGGCTCTAGCCGAGCCCTCATCGAAAGCGTCGGGGCGGGCGTGACGCCCGTCCGCGCTCCCGGATCCAGGGGAAGCTGGTGATCCCGTCTCGAGGGACGGAAGAATCCAGCACGGTCCCGCCACTGTAAGTGGGGAGCCGCCCCGCACGATGCCACTGCCCCTTTCCATTGCGGATTGGGGATTCAGGATTGAGGATTGTGGAAGGGTTCTTATCCGCAATCAACAAGCCTCAATCCAAAATCCACAATCGGACGGGGGTGGGAAGGCGCGGGGCGGCGACGATCCACGAGTCAGGAGACCTATCCGGGGGCGCTCAGGACACGCCACTTTCGCGAGAAAAGGGGTGTTCCATGGGATGGCGGCTCCGGACGAGAACCATCGGGGGAATGCTGGCATTGACGTTGGCCCTGGCGGGCGAGGCGTGGGGGGCCGAGGCCTCCGGGGAGGAGACCATGGAGGTCCCCCCGGTGATGGTGGGCGCCACCCGCCTCCAGGACGTCGGGATCGACCTGCGCCGGGTCCCGAACAACGTCACCGTGATCACGGCCGAGCAGATCCGACAAAAGGGCGCCCGCACCGTCCAGGAGGCGCTCCAGGACGTCCCCAGCCTCATCTTCTACGACAACATCGGGAACAACTTCCAGCAGACGGTGGACCTGCGCGGCTTCAACGGCGACCCCGAGGGCACCACCGTCCTCGTGGATGGGGTGCGGGTCAACGAGCCGGGGATCAACCAGGTGAACTGGGAGCTGATCCCGCTGGACCAGATCGAACGGATCGAGGTCACGCCGGGCCCCGGCGGGTCGATCTACGGCCGCAACGCTCTGGGCGGGGTCATCAACATCGTCACGAAGCGGGGCGGGCCCCGCGCCGAGGCCAGCGGGGAGGTGGCGGGCGGCTCATTCGGCCGCTTCCGCTCCACGGCCAGCGCGGCGGGGCAACTGCCCTATGGTTTCGACCTCCGAGGCGGCTACACCCGGGACCAGGAGGATGGGTGGCGCGATGATTCGGGGGGCCGCATCAATCGGGCCTTCGGGAAGCTTGGCTGGCGGTACGAGGATGCCACGGACGTGGCGCTCACCTACATGTACTCCCAGAGCCGCATCCGCCAGGCCGGATCCCTCACCACCTTCGAGCTGAACACCGATCCCCGCCAGAACCCGACCTGCTGCGACATCAACCCGGAGGCCCAGAATTTCTGGGTCCTCAATGCCCGCCAGCGCCTCCCGTGGGGATTCTCCCTGGCGCTGAACGGCTCCGAGAGGATGCTGGATTCGTCCAGTTTCATCACCGGCCGCACCTCCATCGCGGACAACCGGGGCCGCACGCAGGAGAAGGGGGGCACGGCGCAGCTCAGCCACGAATCGGCCCCCTTCGGCTTGCGCAACGTGCTGAGCCTCGGCGTGGACTACCAGCGCGTGGAGACCGGCAGCCTGACCTACGGCTCCTTCCCGGCCTTCGCGGCCACCTCCGTCACCGACCAGACCCTCGGGCAGGACAGTGTGGGGTTCTTCGGCCAGGATGTGCTCGACATCACGCGGTATGCGACCCTGACCGCCGGGCTCCGTTACGACCGCTTCCTCAACCACCTGACGGACCTCGGCCAATCGTTCGGCAGCCCGTTCGGGACGACCTTCACCCCCAACCAGTCCGGCTTCGCCCGCTACGAGCGGCTGCTGCCCCGGGCCGGGTTGACCGTGCGCCCCAGCGAATGGGGCACCCTCTATTTCAACTTCGCCGACGGCTTCCGGGCGCCGACCGCCAACGAGATCCTGGCCGCCGGCGGCACCTTCCTGGGGGGTGGCACGCACCTCAGCCCGATCCTGACCCGGAGCCTGGAGACGGGCGGGCGGGTGAAGGTCGGCGCGTGGGCCGAAGCCTCCCTGGCTATCTACCACTCCGAGACGCGGAACGAGATCTTCCCGGTGGTGGTCGGGCCGCCCGTCTTCGGCTTCGTCCCCACGCAGGACCAGAACGTGCCGAAGATCAACCGGGACGGTCTGGAGTTCACGGCCAGGGCGTGGTGGCGGCCGTGGCTGGACGGGACCGTCACCTACTCGTACGCGCGGGCACGCTTCGGCGCGGAGTTCCTGGAGGCGTCGCCGGACGGGACCGCCGCCATCCCGGTGCAGAAGGGCGACCGGGTGCCCCTGGTGCCGGAGCATCGCCTCGCCCTCGGGGTCAACGTGCACCCGGTCTCCTGCCTCACGCTGTCCGCCAGCGAGCTCTGGGTGAGCGATACGGTGCCGTCGCTGGACCCATACAACATCGCGGGCCGACAGGCCGGCTACTGGGTGACGAACGCCTCCATCCGCGCCGCATACAAGGGGCTTACCGCGTTCGTCAACTTCAATAACCTCTTCAATCAGCAGTACCAGACCTGGAGTATCCTCGCCAACTTTCAGGGGGCGAACCAGGTTTTCCGCGTTCCGGCCATGCCCTTCAATGTCTTCGGCGGCGTGTCGTACCGCTACGAGCTCCCGTCTTGGGTCACGGGAGGCCTGAGCCAGGGGAATGCGCGGCAAGGATCTGACCGTTAGGAGCGCACCTGCGGCCCCGGCCCTGGGGCGGTGGCTGGGAGGGTCCGCCCTCGCGCACGGGGCCGTGCTGGCGCTGGCGGCCGTCCTCGTCATGCGCGGGGAGACGGAGCGCGGGGAGGTCCTGAAGGTGTCGCTCATCACGGTGGGCCCCGCGCCGTCCGCGCCCGCGCCGGACCGTGCGCCCTCGTCCCCCCCGCGCGCCATCCCCGGCGCGGCGGGGCGCGAGGGCGCCGGGCGGCTCGGCGGGGACGGGCGGCCCGCGGGCGCCGCGCCGCAGCGCGGCGGCGTGGTCGCCGGAAGGCCGGCCGCCGCTGTGACGCCGGCCTCCCCGCCCTCGTCCGCCGCGCCGCCGCCGGCGGCGCCCGGCCCGCCGCCGCCGGCCCACGAGCCTGCGGACTCGACGCCGCCTCGGACGCCACCGCTGGCCGAGGCGGCGCCCGGAGGCAGCGACGCGATGCCGAGAGGGGCCGCGGCGCCTCACGGCGGGGAGACGACGGACGCGCAGGCCGCGCTTGGGCCCGCTGCCGGCTCGTCTTCGCCGGGCACGTCCGTCGCCGGCCTCGGCGGCCGGGGCCCGGGGCACGGGGCCGGGCGCGGGCTGGGGCCGACGGATGGCCCCGGGGGCGGGATCGCCGGGACCGGGCCGGGGGCGGCGGGGAGCGGGACGGGACCCGGCGGCGGCGGCCCGCCGGGTCCGCTCGATCTTGGCGATCTGCTGGCACGCATCCGCCAGCGCATCGAGGCCGTCAAGCGCTATCCCGAGGACGCCCGGCGCGACAGCATCCAGGGCACCGTGAACGTGCGGTTCCGCGTGCGTGCGGATGGGCAGCTGGAACGGGTGGAGCTGGTCCGGTCCTCCGGCTCGCGCGTGCTGGACGAGGCCTCGCTGGAGACGATCCGGCGAGCGGCGCCGTACCCCCCGGTGAGGGGCTGGGTGCAGGTGCCGCTGGCCTACACGCTCAGCGAGGCGGAGCGGTGAACCCATCCATTGCGGATTGCGGAATGAGGCCGGGGCCGCGTCGCGTGCCCGGGGGTTGGGGGATCTTCCTGGCGGGCGCCATCCTCGTGTATGGCCTGCCGGCGGTTGCCTCGGCGGCGGCCGTCGTGGCGACGGACGATGCGGGGCGCATCGTGCGGCTGCCGGGCGTTCCCTCGCGGGTGGTCTCTCTGGCGCCCGGGGAGACCGAGATCGTGTTCGCCCTGGGTCGGGGGGACCACCTGGTGGCGGTGAACGAGTGGAGCGACTTCCCGCCCGAGGCGCTGGCCCTGCCGCGGGTGCGGGGGATCCGCCCGAGCCTGGAGCAGATGGTGGCCCTGCGGCCGGACCTGATCCTTTACGTGGGGGGGATGGGGGACCTGGTGACGCAGTTCGAGGTGCAGGGCCTGCCCGTCCTGGTGCTGGCCCCCCGCACCCTGGAGGACGTGTACCGCGGGATCGGGCTCCTGGGGGCCGTGCTGGGCGCGTCCGAGCGGGCGCGGGCGATCGCGCGGGACATGCGCGGCCGGGTGGCGGCCGTGCGGGCGCGGGTCGCCGGGGCGCGCCGCCCCCGAGCCTTCTACGAGGTGGACGGCACGGATCCGGTGCGCCCCTTCACGGCGGGCCCCGGCACCTTCATTCACGAGCTGCTGGAGCTGGCCGGCGCCGAAAACGTGGCCGCGGGCGCGCCGGGCGCCTGGCCGCAGATCAGCCTGGAGCAGATCCTCAAGGCGGACCCGGAGATCATCATCCTGGGGGATGCCGTCGCCGTGAACAACCCGCAGACGCCTGAGATGGTGAGGCGGCGGCCGGGGTGGGAGCAGGTGACAGCGGTCCGGCAGCGGGCCATCCACGCGGTGGACGGAAACCTGGTGAGCCGCCCCGGGCCGCGCCTCGTGGAGGGCCTGGAGGCCCTGGCCCGGCTGCTGCACCCCGACCGCTTCCCTTAGTCCTTTCCCTCCTCCTGTCAGGAGGCAGACGGTTCGGGTGAGGGCCGGCCCGGATCCCGGGGCGGGAGACCGGGGAGCGCGTTCCATGATCCACGTGCCGAGGCTCGTGATCGGCGGGGCGACCAGCGGGGTAGGGAAGACCACCGTTGCCATCGGGATCATGGCGGCGCTGCGTCGGCGCGGCATGCGCGTGCAACCGTTCAAGGCCGGGCCGGATTACATCGACCCCAGCTACCACGCCTGGGCCACGGGCGTGCCATCGCGCAACCTGGACACCTGGATGTTGCCCGAGCCGGCCGTGCGGGAGCTGTTCTGGCGGGCCGCGCGCGGGGCCGACCTGGCGCTGGTGGAAGGGGTGATGGGCCTCTTCGACGGCCTCAGCGGACTGGACGAGGGGGGCAGCACGGCGCACCTGGCGAAGCTTTTGCGCGCCCCCGTGCTGCTGGTGCTGGATGCGGGCAAGATGGCGCGCAGCGCGGGCGCCATGGCCCTCGGCTACGCGCGCTTCGACCCTGCGCTCGATCTGGCCGGCGTGTTGCTGAACCTCGTGGGCGGCGAAACCCACTCCCGCTGGGCGCGCGAGGCCGTGGAGGCCCTGGCCGGCGTCCCGGTGGTGGGATGGCTGCCGCACGACCCGCACATCACCCTGGCCGAGCGGCACCTGGGCCTGGTGCCGATGGCCGAGCGGAAAGACCTGGGGGCCGTGCTGGACCGGCTGGTGGGTGCCATCGAGCGGCACGTGGAGCTGGATCGCCTGCTCGGGCTGGCGCGCGCGGCCCCGGCGCTGCCGGCGCCCGCGGCGCAGGTGTTCCCCGCCAGGCCAGCTCCGCCCGCCGCGGCCATCGCGGTGGCGCGGGACGAGGCGTTCAGCTTCTACTACCCGGAGAACCTGGAACTGCTGGAGGCTCACGGCGCGCGCGTCGTCCCCTTCAGCCCCCTGCGCGACGGGGCGCTGCCGCCGGGCGCGCAGGGGCTCTACCTGGGCGGAGGCTTCCCGGAAATTTACGCGGCGGACCTGGCCGCCAACGCCCCGTTGCTCCGGGAGGTGCGGGCGGCGGCCGCGGCGGGCATGCCCATCTACGCGGAGTGCGGCGGCCTCATGTACCTGTGCGAGGGGATCGAGGACTTTGCCGGCGTTCGCCATCCGATGGCGGGCCTGGTGCCGGGCTGGGCGCGCATGCGGGACGACCGTCTGCGCCTGGGGTACCTGGAGGTGGAGGCGCAGGCACCCAGCGTGGTGGCCAAGGCGGGGGAGCGGATGCGCGGCCACGAGTTCCACCGGGCCGAGTGGGTGGCCCCGGGCGGCGCCGAGTGTGCCGCCGCATACCGGGTCGTGAATCAGGGGGGGCGGCCCGAGGGGTTCGCCCGCGGGAACCTCCTGGCCTCCTTCCTCCACGTCCACTTCGGTGCGGCCCCCCGCATGGCGGCGCGGCTGGCGGCGGCCTGCGCCTCCTGGCGGGCGTAGCAGGCTGCTGAAAAGGGCCCATCTGCGGCGTTGGCGCGCTCGGGCGCTCCCTGCGGCGTACCCGGCGTACGCCTCAGTCGGCCCGTCGCGCGCCGCCTTGCATCTGGACCCTTTTGAGCAGCCTGCCCGGTGCGGGATTCCGGGGGCTGCTGAAAAGGGCCCAGCATCTCTTCCCGCTGCCTCGGCGGCAGCGGGTGGGGCCTTGGCGCCCTCGGGCGCTCGCTGCGGCGTACCCGGTGTACGCCTCCGACCCACCTTCGGTGGGTACCCCGGCGTCGCGCGCCGCCTTGCATCTGGACCCTTTTGAGCAGCCTGGGGATGAACAGGGTCTTGAGTAGCCTGCCAGAGGATCCGCGGCCGGACCCCGGCGGGGCCGTCCCCGACGCTGTGGCGGGGCATTTGCGCGCCCGCGTACGGCGTTGGCGGCGCACCTTCCTGGCCCTGGCCTTCCTCCTGGCGGGGTCGGCCGTGTTCGGCGTGTCCGTGGGGGCCGTCACCGTTCGCCCCGCCACCATCGTCCGCGTGCTTTGGCACCGCATGGCCGGCGGGCCCGCCGGGGCCTGGACGCCCGCCGACGAGGCCATCATCCTGCGCGTCCGCCTGCCCCGTGTGGCGGCGGGGGCGCTGGCCGGCGCCGCGCTCGCCGTGGCCGGCGTCCTCTTCCAGGGTCTCCTGCGCAACCCGCTGGCGGATCCCTATATCATCGGGACCTCAGCCGGGGCCGCGTTCGCCGCGGCCGTGGCCCAGGCGGCGGGCCTGCAGTTTACGCTTTTCGGGTTCGGCGTGCTGCCCGTGGCCGGCTTCGCGGGCGGCCTCGCCACCTCCTTCGCCGTGTACGGCCTCGCCCGCATCGGCGGGCGCGCCCCCGTGGTGAACCTCCTGCTGGCCGGCCTGGTGGTGAGCTCCATCCTCTTGTACGCCATGTCGCTCCTGATGGTCCTCAGCGAGACGTTGCAGACGCAGTTCCGCAGCCTCTTCACGGTGCTGATGGGCGGCATCATCGTCACCGGGTGGCGCCCCGTGGCCATCGTGGCGCCGCTGGTGGCGGCCGGGATCGCCGCCGCCTGTCCGTTGGCCCGCCGGCTCAACGCCCTCACCCTCGGCGAGGAGGGGGCCGCCGCCGTGGGGGTGGACGTGGAGCGGGACAAGCGCCTCATCATCGGCCTGGGGGCCTTCCTCACGGCGTGTGCCGTGTCCTTGAGCGGTATCATCGGCTTCGCCGGCTTGGTGGTGCCCCACGTGCTGCGCCTCACCGCCGGGCCGGACCACCGCGGGCTGATCCCCGGCGCCGCGCTGCTGGGCGGGGCCTTCCTGGTGGTGGCGGACGCCCTGGCCCGCAGCCTCTTCGCCCCGGCGGAGGTGCCCGTGGGGGTGTTCACGGCGCTGGTGGGCGGGCCGTTCTTCCTGGTGATCCTGCGCCGGGGACGGGGCGAATATCGGTTCTAGCCTGGTTCGACGTTCGATGTTCGACGTTCGATGTTCAAAGTTCGAGGTTGCAGACGGGAGTGACGGGTGGGGGCAGCGGCGGCCATCGCGTTCGAAGGCGTGAGATTCGCCTACGGCGCGCGCCAGGTGTTCGCGGACCTGAACCTCCAGGTGCGGCCGGGCGAGATGCTCGGGCTCCTGGGCCGCAACGGCGCCGGCAAGACCACGTGGCTGAAACTGGCCTGCGGGCTGTTGCATCCCGCCCGGGGCGCGGTGAAGCTGGCGGGCCGGCCGCTTCAAGAGGTGCCCCGTCGGGAGCGGTCCCGCGCCGTGGCCCTGGTCCCGCAGGAGCTGCATATGCCGTTCCCGTTCAGCGTGGACGAGATGGTGATGCTGGGGCGGACCCCCTATCTCGGTTCCTGGGGCACCGAGGGCCCGGCGGATCGCCGGGCGGTGCGCCGGGCCCTGGCGCTCACGGCGACGGCCGACTTCGCGGACCGGGCCTTCCACGACCTGAGCGCCGGGGAGCGGCAGCGCGTATTGCTGGCCATGGCCCTGGCGCAGGAGCCGCAGGTGCTGTTGCTGGACGAGCCGACGGCCCACCTGGACGCGGCCCACCAGGTGTGGGCCTTCGATCTGGTAGGCCGCCTCAACCGCGAGGCCGGCCTCACGGTGGTGGCCGCCGTGCACGACCTGCAGCTCGCCGCCTGGTTCTGCTCCCGCCTGGCCGTGCTGGCGGGCGGCGCCGTGGCCGCCGACGGCCCCCCCGCCGCCGTGGTGCGGGCCCCGCGGGTGGCCGATGCCCTCGGCATCTCGCTGGAGGTCCGCCCCGGGACGGCGCGCCCGGGCCATCACGTGATCACGCTCCCCGAGGGAGGGCCCCCGGACGGGCCGCCTTGAGGCCTTCCCTCACCCCTGCAGGCCGGGCGCGGGCGCGCGGGGCCGGCGGTCTGACCGTGGTGGCCGGTTTCCGGGGAAGAGCAGCGCCGTGGCGCCGAGCAGGAGGGCGGCCCCCAGCAGGCCCCGGAGCCCGAGCGATTCCCGGAATGCGACCACCCCCAGCAGCGTGGCCGTGAGGGGCTCCATCAGCGAGCCGACGCCCGCCGCCGTGGCGGAGGTGCCCTGCAGCCCGCGCACGTAGAGGGCGTAGGCGATGGCCGTCGGGACGACGGCGAGATAGATCAGGTGAAGCCAGACGGGCCGCAGGCTCTCCCACGAGGCGCCGTGCAGGAGGACGACCGGGAGGAGGAAGAGGGCGGCGAAGCCGAAGCTCACGCCCGCGATGGCGAAGGGGTGCAGGTGGGGGACGACGGACTTGGCCAGAACCACGTAGGTCGCATAGGAGAAGGCCGCGCCCAAGGCCAGGGCGGCCCCCGCGGCGGCCATCCCGGGGGCGGCCGCCGCCGGCGTGAGGCGGCCGCCCACCAGGAGGGCAGTCCCCGCTACGCCCCCTGCCAGGGCTCCCGCCACGCGCGCCGTCAGCCGCTCGCGCAGCCACCACGCCGCCAGGGCCGCGATGATGAGGGGCGAGGTGCAGATGGCGATGAGGGCGGTGGGGCCGACGCCGATCCGCGGGACGGCGCCGAAGTAGCCGAGCTGGAACCCGGCCTGGGCCGCGCCCAGCAGCGCCAGGCGGCCCAGATGCGGGACGAGACGCGACCTCGCGAGGACGCCGGCCAGCCGGGCGAGGCCTAGCAGGATCGGCGCCGCCAGCAGAACGCGGAAGAAGCCGACGGCCCCCGCCCCCAGGGGGCTGCGCCGGCCCACCAGGGCCATGGTGGCTGCCGTGGTCCCCCACGTCAGGCCCGCCGCCATCACCAGGAGCAGGCCGAGGACGTCCCCCCGGCCACGGGCTTCGGCAGACGCGGCGCTGCCCTTCGCTGTGGCGTGCACTCGAATAGGGTCTAGCGCCAGAAGAGGAAGAGGCGCCGCAGGAGGCTCGCCCGCGGCACGGTTTTGGCGGCCACCAGGTCCGTCGTCCCCACCACCTCGCCCCCACGCTTCACGGCCACCACGCCCACCTTCTGCCCGGCCTCCACGGGGGCCTGGATGCCGGGCGGCACCTGCACCTCCCGCTCCGGCGCGGCGCCGTCGCCCGGCAGCCGGAAGACGGTGACCCGGCGCGCCGCCACCAGCTTGACGGCGGGCTCCACGCCGCCACGCACCTTCACCGGCGCCATCTCCTCGCCCGCCCGCACCACCACCTCGCGGCGTACGATGTTGAAGCCCCAGTTGAGGAGGCGCGCCGCCTCGGCGAACCGGGTCTTGCCGTTCGGTGCGCCCATCACCACGGCCACCAGACGCAGGCCGTCCCGCTCGGCGGTGGCCGCCAGGTTGTAGCCCGCCTCCTTGTAGTGGCCGGTCTTCAGGCCGTCCAGCCCGGCGAAGGCGCCCAGGAGGTGGTTCGGGTTGCGGAGGATGAACTTCCCCTCGCGGAAGGGCGCCTCCTTGGTGGATGTCCACTGGAGCGCCCGGGGATACCGCACCAGGGTCCGGGCCAGCAGCGCCATGTCGTGGGCGCTGGAGACGTCGGCTTCCTGGTCGCGGCCCGGCGGCAGCCCATGGGGCGTGACGAATCGCGTGTCCTTCATCCCGAGGGCCTCGGCCTTCGCGTTCATCAGGTCCACAAAGCCCTCCACGGTGCCGCCCACGTGCTCGGCCACGGCCACCGCCGCGTCGTTGGCGGAGCCGATCAGCACCGCCTTGAGCATGTCCTCGAGGGGGAAGACTTCGCCCTGCTTGAGGTACACCTGGGAGCCCCCCATGGCCTCGGCGCGCCGCGACGTTGTCACCGGCTCGTCGAGCTTGCGGGTTCCCGCCTGCACCTGATCCAGGACGATGACCGCCACCATCATCTTCAGCATCGAGGCGGGCGGCCGCCGCTGGTGGGGTTCCTTGGCGAGGAGCGCGGCGCCAGTCTCCGCGTCCACGAGGACGGCCGAGGCGGCCTCAAGGGAGTCCGGGGCGAGGGCGGTTCCCGCGGCGGCCGGCTTTCCGGTCCCCTCCGGCCGCCGGGCCCCGCGCGCGGCGTGGACCGCCGCCACGCCGCCCAGCAGGGCGAGGGCGGCCGCCAGGGCGATGGATGGGAGGGCGGGGGGTCGCGATCCAGCGCAGGGCCCCCGGGACGGTGTCACGAATTCGGATGCCACGGCCACTCCTTCGAGGCAAGGGTTTTTGATCCTCGCGCGGCGCCGTCCGGCGCCGGCAGGGGGTATTCTCGCACACCCGACCCCGAACACCAAGTCGCCTTGGGCCGTCAGCACCGGTGGGCGGTGGTCATTCATCTTGTCTCCCCCAAGGGGGCAGGACCTCTGCCCTCCTCAGGACGTCCCCCCTCCCTCTTGTTGATTGGAGGGGGGCCGCGGCGTTATAATACGGGCGCCTCTCGCGAGGCCTCCGGAGGCGTGGGGTCATCGGTAGATGAGCGTGGCGGCCATCGGCATGGATGAGATGTTCTCGCAGGACACGGGGCGGCTCCCCCGGTTCCTGGTCTCTTCGCTCATGGCGCACGGGGTGCTGCTCGCCCTGCTCCTGGGCTTCAGCGCGTTCCTGCACGTGCCTGTGGAGCGTCCCCTGAAGGTGCAGATCATGGCCGCGCCGGCGCCCGGGCCCAGCGCGAGCGCAGCGGATGCGCCGGCCGGCCCGGCCATCCCCGGGGCGCAGGTAGGACGGGCCGAGCCGCCGGAACTGATCGAGATGCCGAAGCCCAAGGTAGAGGAGGCGCCCCGCTACAAGCGCTTCGCCGGGGTGTACGACCGGCAGGGGGGGCCGGGTGCGAGGGCCCCCGCTCGGGACGCCGGCGCCTGGACGAAGAACGCCCCCAAAGTGGAGGGGGGGAAGCTCGGCGGCGAGGAGTCGGTGCGCGCGCCGGCGGCCCCCCCCGCCGAAACCGGTCCGGCCGTCACGCTGCCGGCCCCCTCGAGGCAGTCTTCGCCGACCCAGGTGGAGCCGCTCCCGCAGGGGCGCACCGCACTGCTGCAACCGGCGGCCCCCGCCGCCGCGCCGGGCGCTCCCGGCGCCGCCTCCTCCCCGGCCGCACGGCCCGCGCGCCCATCGCTGCGAGACCAGGTGGCCAGCCTCGGCCTCAACTACCGGCCGCCCGTGGATGACCAGGGGGTGGCCAATGACCCGTCGGGCCGGGGCGAGTCGGGTCTCGATACGTTTCGGTTCAAGTACGCCACCTGGGGGCTGGCCGTCAAGCGCGACCTCGAACGGGCCTGGAAGGTGCCTTCCTACGGGATCTCCTCGCTGGCGGTGGTGCGATTCGTCGTCCTACCGGACGGGCGGGTGCGGAACCTGGAGCTGGAGAAGTCCTCCGGGTTGGCCAGCCTGGACCAGGCCGCCACCAGCGCCGTGACCGATGCCGCACCCTTCCGCCCCTTCCCCGAGCGGATGCGCGAGGAGAACCCCGGCGGGGTCGAGATCCTCGTGAACTTCTACTACCGCGAGGGGCGGGGCGTCCTCCAGTGGTAGTGACCCGGAGGCCCTGCACCTCCCCACGCCGCTCCCGCCATCCGTTGCGTCGCCCCGCATGGGCATCCCCGCGTCGGCCTTCCTGAGCCTCGCCTGCAGGTCCCTCACGTGCCGGCTCCCCCTGCGGCGGCCCCCGCGGGCCGGCGGGCGGCGGGGCGAACTGCGCCTGCGCGGCCTCAACGCCGAGGCGTGGATCTGCCGCGACGGGCACGGCATCCCCCGCATCTACGGCGGCGACGAGGCCGACGCGTTTTTCGCGCTGGGCTTCGCCATGCTGCAGGACCGGTGGTGGCAGATGGACCTGTGGCGCCGCACGGCGTCGGGCCGCCTGGCGGAGATCTTCGGTGACCGGGCCTCGGGGCGCGGCGCGCCCCCCGGGCAGACGGGCGGGCTCCGCATGGCCCAGGCCGACCTGTTCCATCGCGCCATCGGCCTCCGGCGGCTGGCCGAAGCGGACCTGGAGGTCCACGGCCCCGCCGGGCGGCGGCTGTTGGGCGCGTTCACGGCCGGGGCTAACGCCGCGCGGGACGCGGCCTTGGCGGCCGGCCGGTACCCGGCGGAATGCGTCCTGCTCCGCCATGTGCCCGGACCGTGGACCGAGGCGGATTCCCTCTCCTGCGGGCGGCTCATCGCGTGGATGCTGAGCCTGAGCCTCTCCTGCCACCTGGTGATCGGGAAACTGCGCGAGCACCCGCGCCTGGCATCCATCGTGCCGGGGCCCCCGGACAACGGCCCGGCCATCCTGGACGGCGGGGCGTCCCCCTGGGAGGAGGTCCTGGGATTACTGGCCGTGGCCGGCGGGGCGTTCGGCGGCGCCGCACCCGGCGCCGGCAGCAACAGTTGGGCGGTGGCCCCGAACCGGAGCGCCTCGGGCGGGGCGCTGCTCGCCAACGATCCGCACCTGCCGCTGGGCCTGCCGTGCGTGTGGTATCAATTCTATCTGGAGTGGCCCGGGCGGCGCCTGGCGGGGGCCACCCTGCCGGGGATCCCCGGCGCCCTGGTGGGGCACAACGGCCGGGTGGCCTGGGGGCTGACCAACACCATGCTGGACGACGCGGACCTGTACGCGGAGACGGCCGACCCGGCCGACCCCGCGCGGTACCTCACCCCGAACGGCCCCCGCCCGTTCCTGATGCGGGAGGAGGCCATCACGGTGCGGGGGGAGGCGCCCCCGCGGCGTCACGCGGTCCGGTTCACCGAGCACGGCGGCGCGCGGTGCCCGGTGGTTTCTGATGTGCTGCCGGCCGCCGGTGGCGGCCGGGTGTTGAGCCTGCGTTGGGCGGGGCTGGAGCCGTGGGCCGGGGTGGACGTGCTGCGCGGAATGAACCGGGCGAACACGGCGGCGGAGTTCGGCGGGGCGCTGGGGGGCTACAGCGTGCCGGCGCAGAACTTCCTGGCGGCGGATACCGGCGGGACCATCGCCTACTACTGCGGCGGCCGCATCCCGCGCCGCCCCGCCCCGAATCCCGGCGGCGCGCTGGACGGCGCCTCGGGCCGGCACGAGTGGCACGGCACCATTTCCTTCGACGAGAATCCCCGGGCCGTCAACCCGCCGTGCGGGTTCCTGGTGACGGCGAATCACCGGGTGGCGGCGTCCGGCCCGTGGCGCGCGCTGCCGCTCTTCAGCGAGCCGCCCTATCGGGCCGCCCGCATCCGCCAGCGGGTTCGGGCCGAGGCGCGGCACACCCCGGGGAGCTTCGCCGCCATCCAGACGGATGTGGCCTCGGTCCAGGCGCGGGCCCTGGTGGCGGGCATCCTTCGCCCGCTGTCCGGTGGTTTCGGGCACGCCAAGGCCCGGGCGGCCGCGGCGCGCCTCCTGGGATGGGACGGCGGGATGGGGGCCGCCTCGCCCGAGGCGGCCCTCTTCCATGCCTGGTACGCGCACCTCCTGCGGCGCGTGATCCGCCCGCCGCTGGAGGCGGCGGCACCCGGGCTCTTCGACGCCTACTTCTCCGTCTTCCATCTGGCCGTTCACGCCGCGGACGCGGTGCTTCTGGGCGAGGATCCGGTATGGTACCCGGAGGGCAAGGCGCCGGCCGTGGAGGCGGCGCTGGCGGAAGCCGTGGAAGAACTGGAGATGGCGCAGGGGCCGGACCCGGAAGCCTGGCGCTGGGGGGCCGCCCACGCCCTCACCCTGATGCATCCGCTGGGGGCCGTGGACCATCCGCTGGGCCGCCTGCTGGCCCGCTGGCTGCGCCTGAACCGCGGCCCGTTCCCCCGGCCCGGCGACGGGATGACCGTGAACCTCTCCGCCTACACGCTGGCGGCCCCGTACCGGCCGCTGGTGGGGCCCAGCCTGCGCGTCATCGTGGACTTGAAGGATGTGGAGGCGTCCCGCTGGGTGATCCCGGGCGGCAGCTCCGGCGACCCGCTGTCCCCCCATTACGCGGACCAGGTGGACCTGTGGCGCCGCGGCGACTACCTGCCCATGCGGTTCCTCCGGCTCGAGGAGGCGCGCCGCTCCGGCCCCGCCCTCCGGATCGTCCCCGCGTAGACGGAACGCGGCGCGGGGGAGGGGAGGCCCGCGGGGCCGCGATTTGTGTTCGGTGGGCCTCCCGGCTATCATAGCGCGACGGTCCGATCCCCTAACTCTTCGCCATAATGGAAATGCCCTGATGCCGCCCATACCGTGGTCCACCCCGCTTGAGGAGTGGCAGTTCCTGCTGGCCCGTGAGCTGGCCGAGGTGTTCCATGCCGAAGGCTGGGAGGCGCGGGACGGGGCCGTGCGCTTCCGTGGGCGGCTCCTGGTGGATCCGGAGCGGGCCTTCGCCGTCCTCTCCGAACGCCTGCGGCCCCTGGGTTATGTGCCCCAGCTTTTGCGCCCGGACGAGGTGGTGCTGCTGCGTCTGGCCCCCGCCCGGCGCGGGTTGGGCCTGCGCGGCTGGGCCCTGCCCGCGGCCCTCTTCGTGGCCACGCTCCTCAGCACGTTGTTCGTGGGTGGCACCGCGTATGCGGCCAGCATCATGGGCATCCTGGTGGTGCACGAACTCGGGCACTACGTCACCGGGCGGCTCTACGGGATGCGCGTCAGTTTGCCCTACTTCATCCCCATGCCCATCTCGCTCATGGGGACGATGGGGGCGGTCATCCGCATGCGCTCGCCGGTGCCGAACCGCAGGGCGTTATTCGATGTGGGCATCGCCGGCCCCCTGGCGGGGTTGGCCGTGGCCGTTCCGGTGACGATCCTGGGACTCCACCTCTCAAAGGTGGTGCCCGACGTGCCGGACCTGCCGGGCGTGTTGCGATTCGGGGAGCCGCTCCTCTTCAAGGTCCTCACGGGTCTCGTCTTCGGCACGGTCCCCAGCGGGCAAACCGTCCTGCTCCACCCCGTGGCGTACGCCGGGTGGCTCGGCTTCCTGGTGACGGCCCTGAACCTGATCCCTGCGGGACAGCTGGACGGGGGACACGTGGCCTACGCGGTGCTGGGTCGGCGTCACGACAAGGTGGCGCTGATGACGGTCTTCGCCTTGTTCGGCATGGCACTGTACACCACGCTCAGCACCGGCCAATTGCAGATGTTGTGGGCGATCTGGGGCGTGCTGCTGCTCATCCTCGGCTATCGCCACCCGCCGCCGCTCAACGACCTCACTCCGGTCGATCCCATCCGCCGGACCATCGGCATCCTGAGCTGGGGGCTCTTCCTGGCCCTCGTCACGCCCGTCCCCATCCAGCTCTAGCCGGATGCTGAAGAACGCTCTTTTCCGCCGGCTGCTCAAAAAGGCCCAGGTGCAAGGCGGCGCGCGATGCGCGGGGTACCCACGTGAGTGGGTCGGAGGCGTCCTCGGTCCGTACGTCGCAGCCCACCCGCTGCGGCCGAGGCAGCGGGGAGCGATGTTCGATCGCGCCAACGCCCGGCCCGCTGCCGCCGAGGCGGCGGGGAGAGATGTCGGGCCTTTTTCAGCAGCCGGCTAGCCCCGTGCCGCCCAAGCGCGCGATCCTGCCGGTGGGGAAATTGCCGGCCGACGTGCTGGCGCGCCTGCTGGCCGCCTGCGCGCCCGCGGATCCCCGGGTCATCGTGGGCCCGCGGGTGGGCGAGGACGCCGCCGTCCTCGACATGGGGGACCGCTACCTGGTGGCCAAGAGCGACCCCATCACCTTCGCCGCGGACGCCATCGGCTGGTACGCCGTGCACGTGAATGCCAACGATGTCGTCTGCGCCGGCGGCACGCCGCGCTGGTTCCTCATGACGCTGCTGCTGCCGGAGGGGGCCGCCACGGCCGCCCTGGCCGAGGCCGTCTTCGATCAGGTGCGGGCCGCCTGCCGCGAGGTGGGGGCCGAGCTGGTGGGGGGGCACACGGAGATCTCCGCCGGGCTGGACCGCCCGATCCTGGTGGGCGCCATGCTGGGCGAGGTGGCGAAGACGGCGTTGGTGCAGACGGCCGGCGCCCGGCCGGGGGATCACCTGCTGCTCACCAAGGGAATCGCCATCGAGGGGATGGCCGTGCTGGCGCGGGAGCGGGCGGAGGCGCTGCGGGCGGCGGGGGTGACGGAGGAGGTCCTGGCGCGGGCCCGGGAGTTCCTGCGCCGCCCCGGGATCAGCGTCGTGCCGGACGCGCGGGTGGCCGCGGCGGCCGCCCGCCCCCACGCGCTGCACGATCCTACCGAAGGCGGGCTGGCCACCGGCCTGCACGAGCTGGCCGAGGCCGCCGCGGTGGGCCTGCGCGTGGACGGGGACGCCATCCCCGTGCTGCCCGAGTGCGAGGTCATCTGCGCCGCGTTGGGGTTGGACCCCCTGGGCACGCTCGCCTCGGGGGCCCTGCTCATCGCCGCGGCGCCGGGTGAGGCGGGCCGGATCGCCGCCGCCTTGGCCGCGGCGGGGGTCGCCTGCGCCAGGATCGGGGAGGTGCTGCCCGCCGCTGCGGGGCGCACGCTGGTGGAGGCGGGGCGCCCGCGTCCCCTCCCCAACTTCCCCCGCGACGAGGTCGCGCGCTTTTTCGAGAGGCCGCCGGGGCCGTGGGCGCCTCCGCATTGACACCCAAGGGCCTTTTGCATACAGTCGGCCCACACGCCGTGTGGGGTCGCCAGCGGGGACAGGAGGTCCCGGCCCATGCATGAGGCCAGCGCCATCGCCAAGGCGTACATGATCGAGAGCGACGTAGACTACAAGGTGGCCGTGCTTCTCTCGGGCACGGAGTACCACAGCCGCACCATCTTTCAGGCCCAGCAGGCGGTGGAGAAGATGGTCAAGGCCTGCCTGGCCCTGCGCGGGATCTACACCACCGATCACAACATGTCGTCCCTCTTCAAGGCCGTGTACGGGCCGGAGATGCCCGGGGCGGCCGATCTGGTGCGGGAGGTGGATGCCCTCGAACGCCACGGCGCGCGCGTCCGCTTCCCGCTCTTCCAGCGCCCGGAGCTGCCCATCTGGATCCCCTCGCAGAGCTATCGTGGGGAGGACGCGCGCCGCGCCCTCCAGACCGCCACGACGGTGATCAGCGCCCTCCGTGCCTATATCGACAAGGCGCTCGCCTGAGCGCGGCCCCAGACGGATCCGTCACGGCAGGCCCGTCGCCGAGCGTCGGGCGCGAGGTTCCCGCGGCCGCCGTGCCCCTCAGTCTCCCACGTTGCGTGCGCCCCCGGGCCGGGGCGATCCCCGCAGGCCCCCACCGCCGCTGCGAGGACGCCCGGATCCCGGGGGACGTTTCTGGCCTCGCCAGGGGGGGTGCGGCGGGAGCTCACGGACGATCGTTCGGGGCTGGGTTTGGCCCCGCCCATGAGGCGCCTGTATAATGCCGGCGGACCCGTGGACTCGTCGCGGGGCATTCCTGCGGCCGGGCGTGGGGAACGGCGGGGGATGCGGTCCGGCGGGCGCGGGAGGGGATGAGCCGGCAGGCGGCAGGTGGTGCCGAAGCGGGGAGTCGAACCCCGATGAGCTTACGCTCACTGCGCCCTGAACGCAGCGCGTCTACCAGTTCCGCCACTTCGGCCCGGCAGGAAACCTTGTAGCGCCTTGGCGGTTTTATGTCAACGAAAAACTCGCGCCGGGGCCGGCCCGCCCAGGCGCCGTCGCCGCTGATCACGCTGCTCACCGATTTCGGCCTGGGGGATCCCTTCGTGGGGGTCATGAAGGCGGTGATCCTGGGGATCTGCCCTCGGGCGCGCATCGTGGACCTGGGGCACGAGGCGGCGCGTTACGATCCCCTCTCGGCCGGGTTCGCGCTGGCCACGGCCGTCCCGTACTTCCCGCCGGGCACGACCCACGTGGCCGTGGTGGATCCGGGGGTGGGCGGGTCGCGGCGCCCCCTGGCGGCCCGGATCGACGGGCAGCTCTTCGTGGCGCCGGACAACGGCCTGCTGGCGTGGCTCCTGGCCGGCCAGGGCCGAGCCGAGGTGCGGCAGATCGCCGATCCGCGCCTGATGCGTCTGCCGGTGTCCGCGACCTTCCACGGCCGGGATGTCTTCGCACCGGCGGCGGCGCACCTGGCCCGCGGCCATCCTTTCGCGCGGGTGGGCCCGGTGGTGGCCGATCCGGTGTGCCCTCCACTGCCCCGCCCGGCCCGGGAGCCCGGTCCCGCGGTGCGCGGCCAGGTCGTGTGGGTGGACCGCTTCGGGAACCTCATCACCAACGTGGGTCCAGAGACGCTGGCCGGCCTGGGCCCGGCGGCAGATGGTGGGCTCCAGGTGGAGGTGGGCCCGGGGCCGGTTGCCCCCGTCGTCTCGCATTACGGGGCCGTACCGTCCGGGGGCTTGGGAGCCGTCCTCGGCAGCAGCGGCCACCTGGAACTGTTCGTGAAC
>DASPOZ010000212.1:0-4558 GCA_035625755.1 Candidatus Sulfotelmatobacter sp. | reverse complement strand
CGGACCGCGGAGTGCCCGCCGCCGTCGGCCGTCGGCCGTCGGCGGTCTGGAGGGCGCAGGCTGCCCGTGCGGGGGCCGGTCATGCCCGCCGGGGTTCCTGGAGCCGACCGCCGACCGCCGACCGCCGACCGCCGTCGGCCGTCGGCCGTCCGCCGTCTGCAAGCCGGGTGGCGGGCAGGCCAAGCGCGCGGCCGACGGCCACGATGGTGCGGCACGCGGTTTCCAGTTGCTCCCGCGTGTGGGTGGCCATGGGGGTGACGCGAAGTCGCTCCATGCCCTCGGGCACGGTGGGGTGGCGGATCCCCTGCGCGAAGACGCCGGCCTCCAGCAGCCGCTCGCAGAAGTCCATGGTGCGCCGGCTGTCCCCGACGTGCACGGGGAGGATGTGGGTGGTGCTGGGGGCGAGGTCGAATCCGGCGTCCTGCAGGCGGTCGCGCACCAGGCGCGCGTTCCCCACGAGGCGAAAAGGTAAGCCCGGCTCGTCGCGGAGCACGTCCAGGGCGGCGCTGGACGCCGCCAGGGCCGAGGGGGGCAGTCCGCAGGTGAAGATGAAGCTCCGGGCCTTGTTGATCAGCAGGCGGATCAGCTTGCGGGGGCCGGCCACGAAGGCGCCGAAGCTGCCCAGCGCCTTGCCCAGCGTGCCCACCTCCACGTCCGCGGCCCCGGCCAGGCCGCACGCGGCCAGGGCGCCCGCGCCCCCGGGCCCGAGGGTGCCGGTGCCGTGCGCGTCGTCCACCACCAGCAGGGCGCCCCAGCGCCGGGCCACGGTCAGGAGGTCCGAGAGCGGGGCCACGTCCCCATCCATGCTGAACACGCCGTCCACGATCACGATGCGGCGGCGGGCCCGGTGGGCGCGCAAGAGGTCCTCCAGCGCGGCCACGTCGTTGTGGGGGAAGACGGCCACGGCGGCCCGGCTGAGCCGGATCCCGTCGATGATGCTGGCGTGGTTCAGGGCATCGCTGAAGACCACGTCGTCCGGCCCGGCCAGTGCCGTCAGCACGCCCAAGTTGGCCATGTATCCGGTGCTGAAGACGAGGGCGGCCTCGGTGCCCTTGAGGCCGGCCAGCCGCGCCTCCAGGTCCCCGTAGAGATCGTGATTCCCGGCGATGAGGCGCGAGGCCCCCACGCTGCATCCGTAGCGGGCGGCCGCGGCGCTCGCGGCGTTCACGACGCGGGGGTGGGTGGAGAGCCCCAGGTAATTGCTGGAGGCCAGCACGATGGCCCGCCGGCCGTCCACCGTCATGACGGGGCCGTGCGGCCCCTCCATGCAGCGCAGCCAGCGGAAGACGCCCCGCTGCTCCAGGCCCTGGAGTTCTTCGTCCACGAAGTCGAGCGCGTCCATGCGGCGGCATCCCCCTCGGATTCCTGCCCTCCCTATCATGGCGCGTCCCGCCGCGTCAACCGGGGCCGCCCGCCCCACACCGAGAGCGGCGCTCCGCGCTGCACACGGCCCGGGAGCCGCGCTTGACAGGGCCGGCCGGGATGGATGATACTGGCGCGACATCGGGGTTCCCATTGGGGACGCCCCGGTGGTCCCGAACACGGATCGACCCCGGCGGCCGCGCCTCTGCACGGAGCGTCCCGGAGTGCCCTTCGCCCCTGCCCGTCCCGCGCCCGCGTCGCCGGGCGTCCGCGCGTTCCCTCAGGCGAGGCCCGATCCCGTGAGGTCGTCACGTTCATCCAGGGAGGCACACATGCTGGAGCTACTCTCACCCGGCGGCACGAAGGAGATGGTGCGGGAGGCCCTGGCGGCCGGGGCCGACTCGGTGTACGTGGGCCCCAAGGCGTGGAGCCGGCGCGAGGCCGCCTACGAACTGACCCACGACGAGGTCCGGGACGTCATCCAGATGGCCCACGACCGGGGCGCCAAGCTCCGCGTGGCTTTGAACGCCGACATCGAGGACGGCAGTCATGCGGACATGCTGCGGAAGGTCGAGGCCTACGCCTCGTGGGGCGTGGATGGCTTCATCATGAAGACGCCCGGGGCCATGCGCGCGGTCCACGCGCGCTTCCCCGAGATCATCATTCACGCCAGCGTGGGCTGCAACGTGCGGGACCGCAAGGCCATGGAGCAGGTGAAGGAGGCGGGTGCCACGCAGTTCGTGGCCTCCACCGCCCTCAATACCTACGAGCGCATCGCTGCGCTCACCCGCACGGCCGACGAGGTGGGGATCGGGGTGGAGCTGCTGATCCACTCCAACCGCTGCGTGACCGGGGTCGGCGGCTGCCGCCTCTACGACTACTTCGAGCCCTACTTCGAGCACGAGGTGGTGCAGGACACGGATGGGACGACGCGGCTCAAGCTCATCGGAAATCCGGACAAGGGCGGCGTGTGCTACCGGCCGTGCCTGGGCAACCATATCCCCCAGATCGCCGAGAAATTCCCCGAGAAGGTCCTGACCTACCTGGACAAGTCCAACAACGAGATCTACAACCTGCTGGAAGAGATCCCCCGGTACATCGCCCTGGGGGTGCGGACGTTGAAGATCCAGGGCCGCGAGTACCCCACGCCCCTCATCGCCCAGCTCACCAAGATCTACCGGCGGCTCATCGATGAGACCCGGCAGGGGATGGCCGACGTGGCGGGGGCCCGGGCCGCCCTGGAGCCCGTCCTGGCGGAGCGGGACGAGTACCGCAACGCCAAGACGCGGCAGCTCCACGGCCGGCTCATGGCCAAGATGTCCGAGGAGATGCACCGGCGGCTGATGGCCCAGATGCAGGGGACCGAGTGGGATCCCAACGCGGAGGAGCGGCGGCTCCTGGCGGCCGAGCCCAGCGAGGCCAGCCTGTTCTCGCGGGAGACGGTCCGCTCGTAGGCTGCCGAAAAAGGCCCACCATTTCGAACGAGAGGCGTTCGGTGGTTCGATGGTTCGGTCGTTCGGTGGTTCCTCCCGGGCCGGAACAATCGAACCACCGAACGACCGAACCATCGAACGTTTTCGGCCCGCTGGCGACAAGTTGACACCATAACGGGGCTGTGCGACGCTTCGAGCATGCCCTCGCTCCCCGCCGCGCCCGACCCCATCCTGGCCGACCTCACTGAGAAACAGCGCGCCGCCGTCACCCACGGGGAGGGGCCCCTGCTGATCCTGGCCGGGGCCGGCACCGGCAAGACCCGCGTCATCACCCGGCGCATCGCCCACCTCATCGCGGCCCGCCGCGCCCGCCCCGAGGAGATCCTGGCCCTCACCTTCACGGACCGCGCCGCCGCCGAGATGGAGGAGCGGGTGGACCTCCTGGTCCCCTACGGGTACGCCGACGTGTGGATCAGCACCTTCCACGCCTTCGGCGACCGGGTGCTGCGCGAGCAGGCGCTCCACCTGGGGCTGCGGCCCGATTTCCGCGTGCTCTCCCAGGCCGAGCAACTCGTCTTCCTGCGAGATCACCTCTTCGCCCTGCCCCTGCGCCGCCTCCGTCCCCTGGGCGATCCGGCCCGCCACCTGGAGGCCCTGCAGGTCCTGTTCAGCCGCGCCAAGGACGAGGACGTGGCGCCGGAGGAGTACCTGGCGTACGCGCGACGGACGCTGGTCGATGCGGAGGGCCGCCGCGACGCGGCGGCCCTCTCCGAGGCCGAGAAGCAGGGGGAGCTGGCCGAGGCCTACGCCGCCTGCGCGCGCCTGATGGCCGAGCGGAGCCTGCTGGACTTCGGGGACCAGGTGGTGCTCACCCTCCGGCTCTTCCGCGAGCACCCGGAGGTGCTCCGGCGGTACCAGGAGCGCTTCCGCTACGTCCTGGTGGACGAGTTCCAGGACACCAACTACGCCCAGTGGGCCCTGGTGCACCTGCTGGCCGAGGCGCGCCGCAGCGTCACCGTGGTAGGGGACGACGACCAGTCCATCTACAAGTTCCGCGGGGCCGCGGCCAGCAACCTCCAAGCGTTCCGGGAGACATTCCCGGACGCGACGTCGGTGGTCCTCACGGAGAACTACCGCTCCCCACAACCACTCCTGGACGCCGCCTACCGCCTGATCCAGCACAACAACCCGGAGCGCCTGGAGGTGCAGGCCGGCGTGGACAAGCGCCTGGTCTCCCGTTCCGAGTCGCGGGTCCCGCGTCCCGAGTCACAGGCTGGGTCCACGGACTCGGGACATTCGACTCGGGACGCGGGACCGGGAATGGGTCCCCCGCCGGCGTATCGCCTCTTCGATACCCTGTCGGCCGAGGCGGACGGCGTGGCCGCCCGCATCGCGGAGCGGGTGGCGGCGGGGGCCTGGCGCCACCGGGACGTGGCCATCCTGGTGCGGGCCCGCCGGGACGCGGACCCGTTCCTGCGCGCCCTCAACATGCAGGGGATCCCGTGGCGCTACAGCGGGAGCCAGGGCCTCTACGCGCGGGAGGAGGTGCGGCTGCTGGTCTCGTTCCTGCGCGCCCTGGCGGACCCGGGGGACGGGGCCAGCCTCTTCCATCTGGCCGCCTCGGATCTGTACCGCTTGCCGCCCGAGGACTTGGCCGCATTGGGGGCCCGGGCCCGGCGCCTGCACCGGCCGCTGGGGTGGGTGCTGGCGCACCTGGAGGAAGTCTCCGAGGCGCCGCAGATCGAGGTAAGCCCCGAGGGGCG
>DASPOZ010000211.1:0-3982 GCA_035625755.1 Candidatus Sulfotelmatobacter sp. | reverse complement strand
CCTCGCGCGCCGCCTTGCATCTGGACCTTTTTGAGCAGCCTGGGCAAACGAGAATTTTTCAGCATCCTACTAACCTCGTGCGGCGCCAGGGCGCGCAAGGCGGTGCGCGCCGCGAGCTGCGGGGCGACCGGCTGCGGGGCGGCCGGCAGCTTGACAGGGCCCGCCCCCGGTGCGATAACAGGCGCCTTGCCCCGCGGGAGCGAGTGGGCCGATGCACGGAACGGTGCTGTTCGCGCTGATCTCGATGGTGCTGGTGGGCGTGGGAGACTTCGTGTACAAGCGCGCGGCCGTGGCCGGCGCCGTGCCCAGCTCGTTCCTCCTGGTCCAATCCTGGTTCTTCGGCGCCACGGCCTTCGTCTTCGGCCTGCTCACGGGCACGCTCCGTTACCACCCGGCCCTGTGGCTGGGCCCGGTGGCCGCCCTCACGGTGTTCGCCGGGTCCCGCATGTTCCTTCACTGCCTCCGCCACGGGGAGGCCACGGTGAACACCCCGATCTTCCGCCTGAGCTTCGTGATTACCGTCGGCCTAGCCATCCTGTTCCTCGGCGAACGCCTCACGCCCCGCAAGCTCCTCGGCTTCGCGCTGGCCGCGGCGGCCATCCTGCTGCTCACCGCCTTCCCCCGGGGGCGGCTCGCGCGCGGCGCGTTGGGCGGCACGGCCGTTCGGCCCATCCTCTGGGCGCTGGCGGCCATGGGGTGCATGGGCCTCCTCAACTTCATCTACAAGGTCGCCGCGCACCTGGGCGCCACGGCGCCGGCCTTCATCTTCAGCCAGTTCTGCGCCTTCACATGCATCGCCTTGTTCCACGCCTGCTGGTGGGAAGGCGGCCTGCGGCTGGACCGGGCCGTGTGGCTCCACGCGCCCTTCGCCGGGGTCTTCATCTCGGCGGGTTTCATCGTCCTCATCCTGGCGCTGCAGCGGGGCGAGGCCAGCGTGGCGGTCCCCATCTCGCAGATGAGCTTCGTGATGACCACGGTGCTGGCGGCCATCGTGTACCGCGAGGCCTTCACCCTGCGCAAGTCGCTCGGCCTCGCCGCCGCCGTCCTGACCATCCTCGTCTTCAACGCATGATTCGCGGGCCAGTCCCCGCCTGGCTCCTCCTTTCCCTGGGATCCTTGGTCCTGGTGGGCACGGCCGACCTTCTGTTCCGCCGCGCCACGCTGCGCCGGTTCGCGCCCGCCTCGTTCATGGTCATGCAATCCTGGTTCTTCGGCCCCACCGCCCTCGCCTTCGCCGCCGCCACCGGAAACATCCGATGGACCCCCGCCATCCTGTGGGGATTGGTGGCGGGCGTGCTTTCCTTCGTCGCCACCTATTCGTTTCTGCGCAGCCTTCAGGCGCCGGGCGGCCAGGTGACCGTGAACGCGCCCATCTACCGCCTGAACCTGGTCGTGGCGGCCATCCTGGCCATCTTGTTCCTGGGCGAAAGGCTCACGTGGCACAAGGCCGCAGGCCTCCTGCTGGCGGCGGGCGCCGTGCTGCTGCTTTCCGAGTTCTCGTTCCGCCGCCTGGGCGCGCGTCCCGGGGGGGTGGGCTGGGCCTTCCTGGCCATGGCCGCCTTCGGCCTCCTCCTCTTCGTGTACAAGATCGGGGTGATGCTCGGGGCCCCGCCGCCGCTCCTGATCTTCGGGCAGTTCTGCGCCCTGACGACGATCGCCCTCTGCTACGCCACCTGGGTGGAGGGTGGGCTGCGCCTCACGCGCACCATCTGGGCCCACGCCCCCATCTGCGGCGTCCTGAACTCCAGCGGGCGCGTCCTGCTGGCCTGGGCGCTGCAGTCCGGCGAGGCCAGCGCGACCGTGCCGGTCTCGCAGATGAGCTTCGTCTTCACCTTCCTGCTGGCCGCCCCCCTCTTCGGCGAGCCCATCACGAGGCGCAAGGCGGCCGGCCTCCTGGCTGCCGTCCTCGCCATCCTGGCGTTCTATCGCTAGCCGGTCCGGAAGTTCGGGGGCCGTCGGCTGACAGATGGTCCTCCGGCTGCTATCATCGCCTGCTTCCCGAATCCCCGTCCTTCGTCATCCCCGTCCCGTGGGGGAAGACCGTGGAACACGCCCCGAACCTGTTCAAGAGCCAGCAACCGAGCCACCGCCGGTTCGAATGGGGGGACGGCGTGGTGCTGCTGGCCGTGGGCGTCCTGCTGTACTTGGGCGTCCGCCTGGCGCTGGGCGCGCCCCGGGTCGTTCAGGGTCCGGCCATCTCGCTCACCCCGGCCGCCCTCCTGGCGTACGCGGCCCTCTCCCTGGGCCGGATGGCGGCCGCCTATGCGCTGTCCGTGCTGTTCACCGTGGTGTACGGCTACCTGGCCGCCTACAATCGCCGCGCCGAGTATGTCCTGCTGCCCCTCCTGGACGTCCTGCAGAGCGTGCCCATCCTCTCTTTCCTGCCGGTGGTGTTGCTGAGCCTGAGCGTGATCCTCCCCCAAGGCGTGGCGGCGGAGCTGGCCTCCGTGGTCCTCATCTTCACCAGCCAGGTGTGGAACATGACCTTCGCCTGGTACCAGTCCCTGCTCACCGTTCCCGGAGATCTCAAGGAGGCGAGCACCGTGTTCCGGTTCAATACGTGGCTTCGCCTCCGGACGGTGGAGCTGCCCTTCGCGGCCGTCGGCCTGATCTGGAACAGCGTGATGAGCTGGGCCGGAGGGTGGTTCTTCCTCATGGCGGCGGAGATGTTCACGGTGGGGCGCCGCGACTTCCGCCTGCCCGGCCTGGGGTCCTACCTGCAGGAAGCCGCCAACCGGGGGGACGGCCGCGCCCTGGCCTATGGCATCGGAACCCTCATCCTCATCATCCTGGCCCTGGACCAGTTGCTGTGGCGTCCCCTGCTGGCGTGGGCCGAACGCTTCAAGCTGGAGATGGTGGGGCCGGAGGCCCCGGTGCGGTCCTGGGTCTACGATGCCCTGCACGCCTCCCGGTTGGCCGGCTGGCTGAACCGCCGGGTGCTCCGGCCGTGGGGCGGGTTGCTCGACGCAGCCCTCCTGGGCTGGTTCTCCGTGGATCCCGGCGAGGCGGCGCCGCACGGCCGGAGATCCTGGGCCTGGCCCCTGGCGGGCACCCTGGGTGGCATCGGGCTCCTCTACGGCGGGGTCCGTGCCATGCAGATGCTCTCGGCGGTCCCCGCCGCCGCGTGGGGGGCCATCGGGCTCGGCCTCGGGGCCACGCTGCTCCGCGTGGCGCTGGCTCTTGCCCTCGCCATGGCCTGGACCATCCCCGTGGGGGTGGCCATCGGGACCAACCCACGGCTCGCCGCCTGGCTCCAGCCCGCCGTACAGGTGGCCGCCTCCGTGCCCGCCACGGCGCTGTTCCCGGCCTTCCTGCTGCTGGTGCTCCAGCTCCCCGGGGGTCTCAGCCTGGCCGCCGTCCTCCTCATGCTCACCGGAACCCAATGGTACATTCTGTTCAATGTGATCGCCGGCGCCGCCGCCATCCCCCAGGATCTGAAGTACACCAGCGATCTCCTCCACCTCGGGGGGTTCGACCGCTGGCGCACGCTCGTGCTCCCGGCCCTCTTCCCGTTTATCATCACCGGGGCCATCACCGCCGGCGGGGGGGCGTGGAACGCCAGCATCGTGGCCGAGTATGTGAGCTTCGGGGGTCAAACCGTCCACACCGTCGGCATCGGTGCCCTCATCGCCGACGCCACCGCCACGGGACAGTACCCCCGCCTGCTGGCCGCCACCGCGAGCATGGTGCTGACCGTCGTCCTCATCAACCGCGGGATCTGGCGCCGCCTCTACCGGCGGGCCCAGGACCGGTTCCGACTGGAGTGATCCGTGCCGGCCCCCACCCCTCTCCTGGAACTCCAAGGCGTCGGCCAGGTCTACACCAGCGGCCAGCGGCACTTCGCCGCCGTGGAGGACGTCAACCTGTCCCTGGCGGAGGGCGAGTTCGTGGCGCTCGTGGGGCCCTCCGGCTGCGGCAAGAGCACCCTGTTGCGCATCATCTGCGGCCTGCAGGCGCCGACGCAGGGCCGCGTGCTGTACCG
>DASPOZ010000210.1:0-22888 GCA_035625755.1 Candidatus Sulfotelmatobacter sp. | reverse complement strand
TTCCTGCTGTGGTGCCTTCGAGACACTCTGCCGTTTCCCGCCCGGGAGGCGCGCGTGGCCTACAAGGTGGCGCCCGATGGCGGCCCCGGCCGGCGGGTGGCCCTCGCTGTGGTGGGGCGGGAGCCGGTGCTCGGGCAATACGAGCGCCTGCTGAAAGTGAGCGGAATCCGCGTGGCCCACCTGGCACCCGCAGCCTGGCACCTTTTCACCCTGGCCGCCGCTTTCGCCCCACGAGCGCCGGCCGCTGGCCGGGGCCTTCTGACCCTGGACGGTGCAGCCGCAACCCTCATCCTCGCAGAGGCCGGCGTTCTCCGGTACGTGCGGACCTTCCGGCTGCCCCCGGGGGCTTCGGCATCTGCCGCCGATCCGCTGCCCGCGGCCGCGGAGGCCGAAGCGGCCCCTCGGGAGCACCCGCCATGGCTCAAGGAACTGGGCCACGAGCTGCTCCGGAGCTTCGACCACGCCCTCAAAACCTCCGACGTGCCCCAACCGGCCCACCTGCTCCTGGTCGGCGCGCCGCCCGACGCCCCGACGCTCACTGCCACCCTCCAGGCGATCCTCGAGATCCCCTGCGTCCCCCTCGCCTTGCCCGCCTTCCACGCCCGCTCTGGCGGCCCCCTGCCGCCCCAGGCCGCCGCCTGCCTCGCCGCCGCCCTCGCCCGGCCCTGAAAAAGGGAGCGCACCGCTCTTCGGCGCGATCATCCCACGCCACTCGATAGAAAGGGAACGGGAGACGGGGTGGGGTCCCGGCCAGAGCCGGCGGGGTGCGCCAGGGGTTACTCGGTTTCTCCCTCGCAGTTCGCGATCATCTGCTGCGAGACCGCCGACCCGGCCGCCAGCTCTCGCGGGGAATAGCCCGGGGCCTCCCGCGAGCGCGCCTGCCGTCCACTCGGGGTCTGGCCCGTGAACCGCCTGTCCCGGCGGCATGCTCTTCGCGCCGCGGCCGCCCGCGGGGACCGGGCTTGCGCGGAGGAAACCTGGACCCACACTCCCCTGGCCCAGCCGCAGGAATCCCGCGGCGGGGAGGGGATTGACCGCTGTGGGGTGATACGATAGGGTGGGCCCCGGCAGGAAAGGCCGGGAGGCAGGCGGCCCGGGGTCGGATGGCCGGATATGAGCTTCGTGATCATCGGGCGCATCACGGAGATCGAGACCATCGCGACCGGGCACAGCATTCGCGTTCTTCCCCTGCTGCGCAAGCGCTACGGACCAGGCCGGTGGCGGAAGAGGAAAGGCCGGGCGCAGGTCCAGCTCCCCGACGGAACTGTGCGTCGGGCTGAGCTTCACTGGTTCGAGGCGCATGGGATAGGCAAGCGAAAGATGCGCATCAAGCGCTTCTTGGATTGACGGCTATGGCGCAACGGAAAGGGACAGCTCGCCGGTTCGCTATTTGCCTCCGGAGCGACGACCCCGATCTGCTGACACCGCGCAGGATTTATGAGGTCCTGCCGGATGAAAGCGCGGCGAAGTCGAAGTACCTGCGGGTGATCGACAACGAGGGCGAGGACTACCTGTATCCGGCCGAATACTTCCTCATGGCCGATTTCGCCCCTGCGGTGCGTCGCGCACTGTTGCGGGCCTCTTAACCGGTGTCGCTGCCGAAGGTCCCATCCGGCCTCTAACAAGGTGCCGATAAGGGTCCACCATCTCTCCCCGCTGCCTCGGCGGCGGGTGGGGCGTTGACGCCTTCGTGAGCCAACGCCGCAGACGGGTTTTTTCGGCAGCCTGGTAACGGCCTTTCGGTGCCGCGCCGTCTCGGCCCGTCCTCCTCCTGCTCCTTCCCGACACTCCCAGCACGTTCAAGAAACTGGGGCCGGCGTCGCAGTCTGCGTGCGCCTCGCCGCCGGGGCCCCGGCAGGGTCGCGGCCGCGCCCTCGCCGGTGTAGGGTCGAGGGGGGCGGCGGCCAGGAGATCCTGCCCCAGACTTCTTGGCCATCCTTGACCGCCCGCGCCATGTTGAGTAGCATTGATTTGGGAGGACCAGCCGCAATGGGCCTGACGTACATCACCGCCAGCATCATCAACCCCGGAAATCCAAGAAAAAGGACGCGGCTCAAGTTTCTCGTTGATTCCGGGGCAGTCTATAGCGTCGCGCCGCGGGCGGTGCTTCGGCGGCTGGGCATCAGGCCGCACAGCTCTCGGGTGTTCACGCTGGCCGATGGCACGCAAATCACACGGCGGATCGGCGATGCCATCTTTGCCATCGATGGCGAGCAGGCCGCCTCCCCCGTCATCTTCGGGGAGAAAGGCGACGCGGCGCTCTTCGGGACGGTCTCCCTGGAAGCATTGGGGTTCATGCTCGATCCCATGAAGCGCGAGCTGCGCCCGCTACCGATGGTTCTTGGTTGATCCGCCCCTCGGGAAGTTGAACTCCCTCTCCGGGGAGACGTCATTGCCCTTCCCCCAAGTGGGCGGCCTGCACCACCGCTACGCCCCTGCCACGCCCGCGCTCCTCGCCACCTGCGCCTGGGTCCCGATGCCCAACGACGGCCTCAGTTCCCCCCGCCGGGGACCGGCCAAGGGGGGTGGACAAGGCCGACGAGCCCTTGACAGCCTACCGTGAAGTCCTACATAATAAGTAAGAAAGTAATACTCAAGGAGTTGTACCATGCGCATCACGGAGAAGGGACAGGTGACGATCCCCATCGAACTCAGGCGGCGCTACGGGTTGGGAAGGAACACCGAGGTTGAGTTCGTGTCCGGGGCGGACGGGATCCGCATCCGGAAGCGGGGGGCCGGGGCGGCCAACCCGTTCCGGGTGCTGCGGGGCGCCGTCAAGAGGCGCATGAACGTGGATCGGTACATCGAGGGGATCCGCGGGCGATGATCACCGCGGTGGATACGGCGATCCTCCTGGACGTGCTGGTGAACGATCCCGCCTACGCGGACCGGTCCGAGGCGTTGCTCCTCCGGGCGTACGAGGAGGGGAGCCTGATCGTTTCACCGATAGTGTACGCTGAGTTGGCACCGGCGGCGAAGGGTCGCCAGGAGCTCGACGGGTGGTTGCGCCGGTGCGGGATTCGCGTCGTTCCGCTCACCGCCGAGCACGGCTACACCGCCGGCCTCGCCCACGCCAGGTATCGCAGGGCGGGGGGCAAGCGCCATCGAATCCTGGCGGACTTTCTGATCGGCGCCCACGCCCGGCATGAGGCCGACCGCCTGCTGACGCGCGACCGCGGTTTCTACCGCCGCTATTTTTCGGGCCTGAAGATTCTCTCGGCCCCTGATTGACTATCCACCCACTCCAGCTGCCGGCCCGGGCCTCAGTGGTGCCGGGCGGGATCGGGCCCACCGGTGGGGGGGCAGGGGGGTCCGGGGCCAGCAGGCTGCTCAAAAAGGTCCAGATGCAAGGCGGCGCGCGATGCGCCGAGCGAGGCGTACTCCGCGTACGTCGCAGCGAGCGCGCGAGCGCGCCAACGCCGCAGATGGGCCTTTTTCAGCAGCCTGTTACAGCGTGTCGCGGAGCTTCGGGCCGCGCAGGCGGCGGCGGACGGGGAGGTCGCAGTCGCAGCCGTCGCACTCGAAGGGGCGCGCGCCGCTCAGGTCGCCGCACTTCTTGGCGGCCACGACTTTCTTCACCTGGCCCAGCTCGAAGTAGCGCTCGATGAACGCCTTCTCTTCCGCCAGCGCCTCGCCGTAGTACCGCTCGCAGTAGCAGGTCTCGATCCAGAGGAGGGCCCCGTCCTCCTGCCGCTGCGCCTCGGCAAAGCAGTCGGCCAGGTGGTCGGCGACGTACGACGGCGCGCCGGGGACCACGCCGCGGGCGATGACCTCCCGCAACCGGCCCTCGGCGCCCTTCTTCAGGCGGGCACGCACCAGGTATTTCATGGCGGCTTCCTCCCCCCGGACGGCGGGGCCTACCATATCCCAACCCGAACGACCTGTCACCAGCGAAGAGGCCGAAAGATGGTCCGCACCCCTTGAAGCAAGGGATGAAGGCGTGGGCCCGTCACGCCGGCGCGGCAGCCGCGCTTGCGAGGGACCGGAAAGCGTGTTACAAAGAGGCTTTGCGTCAGGCAGATGCGGTCCCCGGGGGTTCCATGGCGCGCGGGTACGACTTCAAAGCGATCGAGGCCAAGTGGCAGCGGGTCTGGGAGGAGAGCCGGGCCTACGCGGTGGGGGAGGATTCGCCCCATCCCAAGTACTACCTGCTGGAGATGTACCCGTATCCCTCGGGCAAGATCCACATGGGCCACGTCCGCAACTATTCCATCGGGGACGTGCTGGCGCGCTACCTGCGGATGCAGGGCCACAACGTGCTCCACCCCATGGGATGGGACGCCTTCGGCTTCCCGGCGGAGAACGCGGCCTTCGAGCGCGGCATCCACCCGGCCAAGTGGACCTACGGGAACATCGCCGAGATGCGGGCCCAGCTCCGCCGCATGGGCTTCAGCTACGACTGGGACCGGGAGGTGGCCTGCTGCCACCCGGACTATTACCGCTGGAACCAGTGGTTCTTCCTCCGCATGCTGGAGCGCGGCCTGGCCTTCCGCAAGACGGCCCCCGTGAACTGGTGCGAGGCCTGCCAGTCGGTGCTCAGCAACGAGCAGGCCGAAGGCGGCGTCTGCTGGCGCCACTCGGACACGCCGGTGGTCCAGCGCGAGCTGGAGCAGTGGTTCTTCCGCATCACCGCCTACGCCGAGGAGCTCCTGGCCGACCTGGACACCCTCACCGGCTGGCCGGAACGGGTGAAGGTCCAGCAGCGCAACTGGATCGGGAAGAGCGTGGGGGCCGAGATCCGGTTCCCGCTGGCGCAGGGCGGGGACCCCATCCCCGTCTTCACCACCCGCCAGGACACGGTCTACGGGGCCACCTTCATGCTCCTGGCGCCGGAGCATCCCCTGGTCCCCAGGCTGGCCGCCGGCACGCCCCAGGAGGCGGCCGTGCGCGCCTTCGTGGACCGGGTGGGGCGGGCGGACCGCATGGCCCGCACCGCCGAGGGGGCGGAGAAGGAGGGGGTGTTCACCGGGGCCTACGCCATCAACCCGATGACGCAGGAGCGGATCCCCATCTGGGTGGCGAACTTCATCCTGGTGGAGTACGGCACGGGCGCCGTGCAGGCGGTCCCGGCCCACGACCAGCGGGACTTCGAATTCGCCCGCAAGTACGGGCTGCCCATCCGGGTGGTGATCCAGCCGCCGGGCCAAACGCTGGACTCCGCCACCATGGAGGCGGCCTACGTGGACCCCGGTCTCATGGTCGCGTCCGGGCCGTTCACCGGCATGGAGAGCGAGGCGGGGAAGGCCGCCGTGGCGGACCATCTGGAGGCCCACGGCCTGGGACGCCGCACGGTGAACTACCGCCTGCGGGATTGGCTCATCTCCCGCCAGCGGTACTGGGGCACGCCCATCCCGGTCATCTATTGCGCCGGCTGCGGCGTGGTGCCGGTGCCCGACGACCGGCTCCCCGTCATCCTCCCCGAGGACGTGGAGATCACCATGAGCGGCGGCTCGCCGCTGGCCAAGGTGCCCGCCTTCGTGAACGTGCCGTGCCCGCGCTGCGGAGGCCCCGCGCGGCGCGAGACCGACACCATGGACACCTTCGTGGATTCCTCCTGGTACTTCCTGCGCTTCACCAGCCCCCGCGCGGCGCGGGCCCCGGTGGAGCGGGACGCCGCCCGCTATTGGATGCCGGTGGACCAGTACATCGGGGGCATCGAGCACGCCGTGCTGCACCTCCTCTATGCGCGCTTCTTCACCAAGGTGGTGCGCGACCTCGGCCTCATCAGTGTGGCGGAGCCCTTCGCCAACCTGCTGACGCAGGGGATGGTCTGCATGCAGACGACCCGCTGCCCCGAGCACGGCTGGCTCCTGCCGGCGGAGGCGGAGGGGGGGCGCTGCCGCGCCTGCGGCCGGCCCGTGGAGGTGGGCCGCACCGAGAAGATGTCCAAGTCCAAGAAGAACCTGGTGGACCCGGACGACCTGATGGATCGCTACGGGGCGGACGCGGTGCGCGTCTTCTCCCTCTTCGTGGCCCCCCCGGAGAAGGACCTGGAGTACACGGAAGAGGCCGTGGCCGGCGCCTCCCGTTTCCTGGACAAGATCTGGCGCCTGGTGGACGAGCAGGCCGACGCCGTGGCCGGCGCCGCGCCCCTGCCGTTCGAGGAGATGGCGGAGGGGCGCCTGCTGCTCCGCCGCTCCCACCAGACCATCCTCAAGGTCACCCGGGACATCCAGGGGGAGTTCCAGTTCAACACGGCCATCAGCGCCGTCATGGAGCTGGTGAACGAGGCGCGCCAGTACGCCGCCCGGGCCGAGGAGGGCGCCGAGAAGGTCTGGTGCGTGAAGCAGGCCCTGGAGACCATCATCCGGCTGCTGGCGCCCTTCGCCCCGCACATGGCCGAGGAGCTCTGGGCCCGCCTGGGCCACCCGGGCGGCCTGGGGGCCACGCCCTGGCCCACGGCCGACGCGGCCATCGCCCAGGCCGACGAGGTCGTGGTGGTGGTCCAGGTGGACGGCAAGCTCCGCGCCCGCCTGGTGCTGCCCGCCGGCGTGGACGGGGAGGCCATGCGGGCGGCGGCCCTGGCCGACCCGCGGGTCTCGCGGTGGCTGAACGGCCGGGCGCCCGGGAAGGTCGTGGTGGTGCCGGGGAAGCTGGTGAACATCGTTACGTCAAAGTGAAGTCATGAGCAACGAGCGATGAGCAACGAGCAATGAGCAATGAGCAACGAGGAATGAGTCGGAGGCGGTCGGGCGGCCCGGGTGGGGTGTGCGCGCGCCATGCGGGCGTCCTGTTCCTGTACTCATTGCTCATTACTCATTGCTCATTGCTCATCGCAGGCTGCGGCTATCGGCCGCTGGGGACGGAGGGCCTGCCGGCCAACGTCCACTCCGTGGCCATCGGCCCCATCGCCAATAGCACGTTCCAGGCGGGGCTCCAGGGCCAGCTGGGCGAAGCCCTGCACCAGCGGCTTCTGGCGGATGGTCGGGTGCGGGTCCGGCCCTCCACGGAGGCGGATGCCGTCATCGAGACCATCATCACCGGCTACTCGAATGAGGGCGTGGGGTGGGATGCGAATGGGGTGGCCCGGCGCTCCCGGGTGCAGGTGACCGCCGGGATGATCCTGCGGGACCGACAGACCTATCGGGTGCTGATCAGTGAGGGGATGGTGGGCGAGGCGTATTACACCGCGGGCTCCGGGGTGGGCACCACGCTGGCCGCCGAGGACGGCGCCGCGCGGCGCGCCGTGCGGGACCTGGCGGACCGGGTGGCCAAGCGGATCATCGAAGGAATGTGAGGCTGCCTCCCATTGCGGAATGCGGATTGCGGATTGCGGAATGGGCCGGCCGGTACGCCGAGCGCCTAGGCCCCGCGCGCTGCCGCAAGGCAGCGGGGACAGACATCCGGCCTTTTCTCAGCAGTCTGTCAAGGCAGGCTGTACAGGCACCCGGGTTCAGCAGGCTGCTCAAAAAGGTCCAGGTGCAAGGCGGCGGGCGAAGCGCCGACTGAGGCGTACTCCGGGTACGCCGCAGGGAGTGCGCGAGCGCGCCAACGCACCACCCGCTGGCGTCGAGGCAGCGGGGAGAAATGTTGGGCCTTTTTCAGCAGCCTGCTAGGCCTTGGGCGCGGCGGCCAGGCGGCGGATCCCCTGCGCCAGGCGGGACTTGGTGCGGGCCGCCGCGTTCTTGTGGAGGAAGCCCTTGGCCGCGGCGCGGTCCAGCACCGGCATGGCGGCGGCCAGGGCCGCTTGGGCCGCGGCCGGGTCTCGCTGGGCGATCTGCAGCCGGACTTTCTTCACCGCCGTCCGGAGGGCCCCGACGGCGGCCTTGTTCCGGGCCGTGCGGCGGGCCGTGCGGCGCAGGTCTTTCATGGATGATCGCAGGATCGGCATTCGGGAATCCCTCCCCTCTGCTCTTTCCGGTGACGGAACCCTTCATGTATAGGGGAGGGTCCGTCCCTTGTCAAGGGATGGGTCCCCTCACCGCGGCATGCCCTCCCATCGATCTTCGAGGCACGTCGCCCCGTCGGCCCCACACCACACGCCGCCCGCTCCAGTCCGCTCCGCGCGTGCCCGCCGCGGCGAACCCATTCGACCCTTCACTCGCTGGGCTCTCCGGCACCCGATGAGCCGCGGGCCGCAGACGCAAGGGGGCGGGAGCGCGCCCGCCGAGGGGCGCCGCCGCCTCATCCGGGCGGCCGGCGTGGTGGGCGCGGTCACGCTGCTGAGCCGGGTCCTGGGCTATGCGCGGGATATGATCATCGCCGTGTACTTCGGGGCCGGGTTCGCCTCCGATGCGTTCTTCGCCGCCTTCCGCATCCCGAGCCTCTTGCGGGAGCTGCTGGGGGAGGGGGCGCTCTCGGCCAGCTTCATCCCCGTCCTGTCGCGCGAGATCGAGCGTGAGGGCCGCCCCCGCGCCATGCGGCTGGCCGGCGCCGCCTTCACGGCCCTGGCGGCGGCGGGCGGCGCGCTCTCCGCGCTGGGGATCGCGATCGCGCCCGCCCTGGTCACCCTGGTGGCCCCCGGCTTCCGGGCGATCCCCGGCAAGTGGGAACTCACCGTCACGCTGACGCGCTGGATGTTCCCCTTCCTCCTCCTGGTGGGGCTGGCGGCCCTGTTGGGGGGCCTGCTGAACGCCCTCCACCACTTCGCCACGGCCGCCCTCGCCCCCGTTGCCTTCAATGTGGTGGCGATCGGGGCCATGCTTCTGCTGGCCCGGCGGGTGAATCCGCCGGTCCTGTCGCTGGCCCTGGGGGTGCTGCTGGGCGGCGCGGCCATGCTGGCCATCCAGCTTCCCGCCAGCGTGCGCCGCGGGTTCGCGGGGCCGCGCTGGCCCCGCCTCGACGATCCCGGGCTGCGCCGGATCGGGCGCCTCATGGTTCCGGCCACGGCGGGCCTCGGGGTGACGCAGGTGAATGTGTGGGTGAGCGGGCTGCTGGCCTCGTTCCTCGCGCAGGGGAGCGTCTCTTACCTGGCGTATGCCATGCGGCTGATCCAGTTCCCCATCGGGGTGGTGGGCGTGGCCATCGGAACGGTGGCGCTCCCGGCCATGTCCGCCGGGGTGGCGCGCCGGGAACGGGAAGTGGTGGCCGAGACGCTGGCGTCCGGCCTGCGCCTGGCGATTTTCCTCACCGCGCCGATCCTGGCGGCCATGGTGGTCTTCTCGCGTCCCATCGTGGGGGTTCTCTTCGAGCGCGGGGCGTTCACGGCGGAGGCGACGGCGGCCACCAGCCTGGCGCTGCTCTGCTACTCTTGCGGTCTCATCTTTTACGTGAGTAACAGGCTCTTAACCACCACTTTCTACGCCTTTCATGACACCAGAACCCCTGTCAAGGTCGCCGCCGTGGCGGTGGGGGTGAACCTGCTGATGGGCTGGGCCCTGATGGGGCCGCTCCAGGCCCCGGGCCTGGCCCTGGCCACCGCGCTGGCCTCGCTGGCCAATTGCGCCCTCCTGCTCTTCCGGCTGCATTCCCGGCTCGGGCGCTGGTACGACAGCGAATTCGTCGGGGCGCTGGGGCGGACGGCGGCGGCGGCGGCCCTTGCGGGGGGGTTGGCTTGGGTGCTGCAGGGCGTCGCTGCGCCCGCTGCCGGCGGGCGTCGGGCCTCCCTGGCGATGCTCCTCGTCGAGTTGATGGTGATGGGGGGGGCCTACTTGGCCCTGGCGCGCCTGTTCCGCTGCCAGGAGATCCGCTGGGCGGCACACGCCTTGACGCGGCGGGCCAAGGCCATGCCGAGTTCCCCGCCGGTGGAGGATGGCATTTAACGTCAAGTTTTCATTGACTTGGATGGGTCTTCCGTGGTATCAAGACGCTTCTATAGCGTGCCGTGTGGCTGGGCCCCGCAAGGGCCCTCCAACCCACGTCGCGGCCGGACCCACGAGGCCGGATCCACGCGTGGCGTACCAAGGGGGATGCGATGAAGCTCACCGGGTCGGAGATCTTCATGAAGTGCCTGGCGGCCGAGGGCGTCACGACGGCCTTCGGACATCCGGGCGGGGTCATCCTGCACTCCTACGACGTGATGCTGGATTACCCCCTCCGGCATATCCTGTGCCGCCACGAGCAGGCGGCGGCCCACGCGGCCGAGGGCTATTACAAGGCCACCGGGCGGGCCGGCACCTGCATCGTTACCTCGGGCCCGGGGGCCATGAACACCGTCACCGGCATCACCGACGCCTACATGGACTCGATGTCCGTGGTGTTTTTCACCGGCCAGGTGCCCACCGCGGTGATGGGGTGCGACGCCTTCCAGGAAGCCGACGTGATGGGGACCACCCGGTCCTGCACGAAGCACAACGTCCTGGTGCAGAAGACCGAGGACCTGCCCCGCGTCATCAAGGAGGCCTACTACGTCTCCCGGTCCGGCCGGCCCGGCCCGGTGCTGGTGGACCTGCCCAAAGATATCATGATGAGCCGGGCCGACTTCACCGGGTATCCGGAGACGGTGCGCATCCGCGGCTACAACCCATCCATCCATGGCCACCCGGGGCAGATCCGGAAGGCCGCGGAGCTGATCGCGGGGGCGAAGCGCCCGGTGATCTACGGCGGCGGCGGCATCATCCATGCGGAGGCCTCGGCCGAGTTCACCGACCTGGTCAACCTGGTGCAGGCCCCGACCACGCTCACCCTCATGGGCCTGGGCGCCCTGGACACCTCGCACCCCCTCTGGCTGGGCATGCTGGGCATGCACGGCACCTACTGGGCGAACATGTGCATGGTCCACTGCGATGTCATGATCGCCGTGGGCGCCCGCTTCGACGACCGGGTGACGGGGAAGCTGTCCGAGTTCGGGAGGCACTGCAAGATCATCCACATCGACATCGATCCCACCTCCATCCGCAAGAACGTCCACGTGGACGTGCCCATCGTGGGGGACGTGCGCCACGTCCTGCGCGACCTGAACAAGGAGCTGCGCACCGTCAAGCGGGACTGGGCCAAGGCCCAGGCGGAATGGTACGGCCAGATCGCCGAGTGGCGGGCCGCCCACCCCCTGCGGTACGACCAGCGGCCGGACGAGGCCATCAAGCCCCAGCACGCCATCGCGGAGGTCTTCCGCCTCACCGAGGAACTGGACCCCATCGTGGCCACCGGCGTGGGCCAGCACCAGATGTGGGCCGGCCAGTACTATCGTGGCCGCAAGCCCCGGCGCTGGATCACCTCCGGCGGGCTGGGGACCATGGGATTCGGGTTCCCGGCCGCCATGGGGGCCCAGGCGGCCTTCCCCGACAAGCTGGTGCTTACCATCGACGGGGACGGGTGCTTCCAGATGACCTGCCAGGACCTGATCACCTGCGTCCAGTACAACCTGCCGGTGAAGGTCTTCCTGATGAACAACCGGTACCTGGGGATGGTCCGCCAGTGGCAGGAGCTGTTCTACGGCCGGCGCTATTCGGCGGTGGACCTGGCCGTGCAGCCGGACTACGTGAAGCTGGCCGAGGCCTACGGGGCCACGGGGCTCCGCGTGGAGCGCCCCGCGGAGGTCCCGGCCGCCATCGAGAAGGCCATCGCCACGCCGGGGCCGGTGGTCCTCGAGGTGGTGTGCGAGCGGGAGGAGAACTGCTTCCCCATGATCCCGGCCGGGGCGGCCATCAAGGACATCATCGACATCGGCGAGCCGGTCCCCGAGAAGCTGTTCCAGGGCTGGCGATGAACGGCAACGGCGCCAGCGGGACCCGAGCCCACACCCTCGTCCTCCAGGTGGAAAACCGCCTGGGGGTCCTGGCCCGCATCGCGGGCCTCATCGCGGCCAAGGGGTACAACATCGACAGCCTCTCGGTGGCCGAGACGCTGGACCCCACCGTCTCCCAGATCACCCTGGTGGTGCACGGGACGGAATCGGCCGTCGAGCAGACGGTGAAGCAGCTGAACCGCCTCGTGGACGTGGTCAAGGTCGTGGACCTCACCGACGAGGCCCACGTGGAGCGGGAGATGGTCCTGGTCCGGGTGAACGCCGAGCCGGCCAACCGCGCGGAGGCGCTCCGCACGGCGGACATCTTCCGCGCCAAGGTGGTGGACATCACCCCCCGCGCCTACGTCTTCGAGGTCACGGGGGACGAGGAGAAGATCGAGGCCTTCCTGGAGCTGCTGCGGCCCCTGGGGATCCAGGAGGTGGTGCGCACGGGCAAGGTGGCCATCGCCCGGGGGAGCAAGGCGGTCACCCGGCGGGAGGCCCGTGCCGCCCGGCGGCCCGCCGAGGGGAAGCCCCCGGAGCGGGAGGAGCAGCGGGCGGAGGACGACACCGCCGTCCTGCCCTCGTAGCAGGCTGCTGAAAAAGGCCCATCTGCGGCGTTGGCGCGCTCGCGCGGCGCTGCGACGTACCGCCGCAGTACGCCTCGCGCCCCGCGTCGCGCGCCGCCTTGCATCTGGGCCTTTTTGAGCAGCCTGCAAGAGGCGGGTTTTTCAGCGACCTGCCGGAGGCGAGATGCTTTAGGCGTGAGACGCGTCAAACGTCCAGCGTCCGGCATCACCTACACCGGGGGAACAGCATGGCCAGGCTCTATTACGACAAGGACGCGGACCTTTCGCTCCTGAAGGGGCGGACCCTGGGGATCGTCGGCTACGGGAGCCAGGGGCACGCCCACGCCCTCAACCTGAAGGATAACGGCCTGGACGTGATGGTGGGCCTCTACAAGGGCAGCCCGTCCTGGGAGAAGGCCCGGGGCGAGGGGCTCAAGGTGGGCACGGTGGAGGAGATGGCCCACGCCGCCCAGGTCATCATGATCCTGCTCCCGGACCAGCATCACCGGCAGGTCTATCAGGACTCCATCCGGAAGGCCTTGACCCCCGGGAAGACCCTCATGTTCGCCCACGGGTTCAACATTCACTTCCATCAGATCCAGCCGCCCAAAGACGTGGACGTTTCCATGATCGCCCCCAAGGCCCCCGGGCACATGATGCGGCAGGTCTTCACCGAGGGGTCGGGGGTCCCCGCGCTGCTGGCCGTGCATCAGGACGCCTCGGGCAAGGCGAAGGAGATGGCCCTGGCCTACGCCAAGGGGATCGGCTGCACGCGGGCCGGCGTCCTGGAGACCACCTTTCGCGAGGAGACGGAGACCGATCTCTTCGGGGAGCAGACGGTCCTCTGCGGCGGGATCTCCGCCCTGACCAAGGCGGCCTTCGAGACGCTGGTGGAGGCGGGATACCAGCCCGAGTGCGCCTACTTCGAGTGCCTGCACGAATTGAAGCTCATCGTGGATCTGATGTACCAGGGGGGCCTGGCCTACATGCGCTACTCGGTGAGCGACACGGCCGAGTACGGCGACTACAGCCGGGGCCCCCGGGTGATCGACGAGCGGGTCCGGGCCGAGATGCGGCGGATCCTGGACGAGATCCAGAGCGGGAGCTTCGCCCGCGAGTGGATCCTGGAGAACCAGGCCGGGCGCCCGGCCTTCTACGCCATGCGCGCCCGCGAGGCGGATCACCCCATGGAGGTGGTCGGGCGGGAGCTGCGGGGCATGATGAGCTGGCTGAAGGGGCGCCGCTAGGCGGCTGCTGAAGAACTCTCTTTTGCCCAGGCTGCTCAAAAAGGTCCAGATGCAAGGCGGCACGTGGATTCCGCATTCCGCAATCCGCATTCCGCAATGCAGACGTGGGCCTTTTTCAGCAGCCTGCTAGGCGGTGCGCGGGGGAGCGGTGCTGCCGCGCCCGCCCGGGCGTATCCGGTTCGGCCTGATCCTGGGCCTGGCCGCGGCGGCCGTCGGGATCTACGCCGGCGGCCAGGCGGCCTTCGCCTACTGGACCTACTGGAACCTGTCCGAGGAGGCGGTGCGGGCGGCCGTGGAGATTGCGGCCAGGGGCACCGAGGATCAGGCGCGACAGATGGTTCGGGCCAAGGCGCGCGAATACGGCTTGGAGTTCACCGATGAGGAGATCTCGGTCAAGGTGCAAGGCGGCGTCGTGACCGTTTCGTTTGCGTGGGAAAGCCCCATCGAGTTTCCCAGGTACACGTACACCCTCCGGTTCAAGGTCGACGCCACGTCTGCCAGCCGGCGCTGACCCCCGCCGTGCAGCCCCTTCCTACGCCGCTCCTCGTGCTCGTCGGCCCCACCGCCGTGGGAAAATCCGCGGTGGTGGCCGCGTTGGCCGCGCGCCGATCGCTCGAGGTGGTGGTGGCCGATTCGCTGCAGGTGTATCGCGGACTGGACGTGGGCACGGCCAAGCCCACGCCGGCGGAGCGGGCCCGGATCCCCCACCACCTGGTGGACCTGCTCGACCCCACGGCCCCCTTCACGGCGGCCGAGTTCGCCGCGCTGGCCCGGCACGCCGTGGAGGGAATCGCGGCCCGGGGGCGCCTCCCCGTGGTGGCCGGCGGGACGGGCCTGTACGTCCGCGCCTTCCTGCGCGGGCCCCTGGCCGGCCCGGGCGGAGACCCCGCCCTGCGGACCCGCCTGCGGGCCGAGGCGGATCGCCTCGGTGCGGGGGGGCTGCACGCCCGACTGGCCACGGTGGATCCGGCCACGGCGGCCGGCATTCACCCGCACAACGTGGTGCGCGTCCTGCGGGCCCTGGAGCTCTATCATCTTGCCGGGCGCCCTCCGTCGGCGCTCCGCCGCTGGCCCGCCGGCCCCCCGCCGCCGGGTGTCCTGCTGGTGGGGCTGCGCCGCGGCCGGGACGATCTGGCGGCCCGCATCGAGGCGCGGACGCGTGCGATGCTGGAGGCGGGGCTCCTGGGGGAGGTGCGGGGCCTGCTGGCGCGGGGGACCCCGCGCGACGCGAAGCCCCTGGGCGCCATCGGCTACCGGGAGATGGTGGAGCATCTGGAGGGCCGCATCACTTTGGGCGAGGCGGCGCGGCGCATGGCGCGGGACACGCGCCGCTACGCCAAGCGCCAGATGACCTGGTTCCGTCGCGAGCCGGGCCTCTGCTGGATCGAGCTGGGGCCCGAGACGCAGGCGGGCGAGGTGGCCGAGAAGATCCTGTCGCGCCTGGAACCCCTGGAGGCGCGCGGGGCCGCCGGCCCGGGGAGGGGAGACGCCGTCCGGGCATGCGCCGGGGGAGTCCGCTAGCCATGGCCAGCCTGCGCGTGCGGCCGGCCGGGCCCCTACGCGGCGAGGTGACGGTCCCGGGGGACAAGTCCATCACGCACCGGGCGCTCCTCCTGGGCGCCCTGGCCGAGGGGACCACGGAGATCCTGGGCCCGCTGGACGGGGAGGACTGCCGGGCCACCGCGCGCGCCGTGGCCGCGCTGGGCATCGCCGTGGAGGCGCCCCCGGACGCCCGCGTGTGGCGCGTGCACGGGAAGGGGCTCGGCGGCCTGAACGAGCCGCAGGACGTGCTCGACTGCGGCAACTCGGGCACCAGCCTGCGCCTCCTGGCGGGGATCCTGGCCGGCCAGCCGTTCCTCGGGATCCTCAGCGGCGACGCGTCGCTGCGCCAGCGGCCCATGCGCCGCGTGGTGGAGCCGCTGGCCCGGATGGGGGCCCAGTGCTGGGGCCGCCGGGAGGGGGCCTACCCGCCGCTGGCCATCCGGGGCGGGGCGCTGCGGGGGATCGACGCGGCGCTCCCCGTGGCCAGCGCGCAGGTCAAATCGGCCCTCCTGCTGGCCGGCCTGTGGTCCCGGGATCCCGTATCCGTCACGGAGCCGGCGCCGTCCCGCGATCACACCGAGCGGATGTTCGAGGCCTTCGGCGCGCCGCTGGAACGGGAGGGGACCAGGGTTCGGCTGGCACCCGGTGGGATTCTGCGCGCGGCGCGGATCACCGTGCCGGGCGACCTTTCCTCGGCGGCCTTCTTCATCGTGGGCGCGCTGGTGGTGCCGGGCTCCGAGGTCGTGGTCCGGGGCGTGGGCCTGAACCCCACGCGGACGGGCATCCTGGACGCGCTCCAGCGCATGGGGGCCGACATCGTGGTCGTGCCGCGCGGCGCGGCGGGGGGCGAGCCGGTGGGGGACCTCCGCGTGCGGGCCTCCCGGTTGCGCGCCACCCGCATCGACGGGCCCATGATCCCGCGGCTGATCGACGAGATCCCGGCCCTCGCCCTGGCCGCGGCGTGCGCCGAGGGGACCACCCGCATCGCCGACGCGGCGGAGCTTCGGGTGAAGGAGGTGGACCGCATCGCGGCCCTGGCCGGCGAACTGGGCCGGCTCGGCGCGCGGGTCCGCGAGGAGCCGGACGGCCTGACCATCGAAGGGGGTGCGCCCCTGGCCGGAGGGGCCGGCCAGAGCCGGGGTGACCACCGCATGGCCATGGTGCTGGCCGTGGCCGGCCTCGTGGCGGCCGGGGAGACCGTGGTCCACGACACGGCCTGCGTCGAGACCTCGTGTCCGGGTTTTGCGGGGCGGCTGGCCGGCCTGGCGCCCGGGGCCGTGGTCGAGGCGCCGTGAGGAGGCGGAGGAGGGGGCTGGTCATCGCCGTGGACGGGCCGGTGGGGGCGGGCAAGAGCAGCGCGGCCCGCGCCCTGGCGCGCCGCCTGGGATACCGCTACGTGGATACGGGGGCCATGTACCGCGCCGTGGCATGGCGGGCGATCCGGGAAGGCATCCCGCTGTCCGACGGGGCGCGCCTGGCGGGGCTGGCCCGCCGCCTGCCGATCCGGTTCGTGCCCCGCGGCCGGGGCCAGCGAATCTTGGCGGGCCGGGAGGATGTGACGCGCGCCATCCGTAGCCCGGCGGCGGCGGAGGCCTCCTCCCGCGTCTCCACCCACCGGGGGGTGCGGCGGGCCCTGGTGGCGCGCCAGCGCTCCCTGGGGGCCTCCGGCGGGGTCGTCATGGAGGGACGGGACATCGGGACGGTGGTGTTCCCTCACGCCGACGTGAAGGTGTACCTGGATGCCTCCCTGGAGGCGCGGGCGAGGCGCCGGTGGGCGGAGCTGCGGCGCGGGGGAAGCCGGGCCTCCCTGCGGGCCGTGCGGCAGGAGGTGCGCCGGCGGGACCGCCGGGACCGCCTCCGCCGGACCTCGCCCCTCCGCCCGGCCCCCGGCGCGCTTCGCCTGGATACCACCGGCTTGGGCCTGCGCGCCGTGGTGGGGCGTCTGGCCCGGGAGGCCCTGGCCCGGCTGGGGAAAGAGGCTAACTAGTGGCCCCCACGCTATTTTTTTCTTGCCAGCACGCCGCGAGCACGTGGTATCATCTCGCCCTTGCTTGGCTGCCGGAGGCGGCGTGACCCTGTATCGTTTCGCCCACCGCGTCGTGCGCACGGTCCTGGGGCAGGCCTGGGGGGTCGCGGTGCACGGGGCGGACCACGTGCCCGCGAAAGGCCCGGCCATCCTGGCCGTGAACCATGTGAGCTACCTGGACCCGCTGCTGGTGGGCGTGGCCCTGGAGCGTCCCCTCTGGTTCATGGCCAAGGCCGAGTTGTTCCGGCGCCGCGCCCCCGCGGCGCTGCTGCGATCGCTGCACGCCTTCCCGGTGCGCCGGGGCCGGCCGGAGCTCTCCAGCGTGAAGCAGACGCTGGCGCTCCTGCGGCGGGGCGAGGTGGTGATGATGTTTCCCGAGGGGACGCGCGGGGACGGGGCCACCCTGGGCCCGGTGCGGCCCGGGGTCGTCCTCCTGGCGGCGCGGGCGGAGGTTCCCGTGGTGCCGGTGTTCCACGCGGGCATGGAGCGGGTCCTCCCCCGGGGGGCCTGGTGGCCCCGCCGGCATCCGCTGACGGTCCGCTTCGGCGCGCCCTTGCGCCCGCCGGCCGCCGTGCTCACGAGCGCCGCGGCGGTGCGCACCTTCGGCCGGCAGCTGGTGAGCCAATGGGCCCTCCTGCGGTCCGCGGGCGTCCGAGATGATGGGCAACACAGCCGGCGCGGGCGAGACGCCCGGCGCCGCATTCACGAGAGGAGGGTCGACCTGTATGACCGGTAAGACACCAGCGGCTGTTTCCCAGTTCCAGTCCGAGGGCAACGACGCGGACTTGGATGCGGATCTCCCCCGGCCCTCGCCGGAGATGGAGGAGATCTACGGGCGCTCCATCCAGGACATCGTCGAGGGCGAGATCGTCAAGGGTACGGTGCTGGAGGTCCGCGGGGACTCGGTCCTGGTGGACATCGGCTACAAGTCCGAAGGGACGATCCCGCTGAAGGAGTTCCGGACCCCCGCCGGCGAGATCGCGATCCGGGTGGGCGACGTGGTGGACGTCTACCTGGAGCAGAAGGAGGACAGCGAGGGCCTCATCGTCCTCTCCCGCGAGAAGGCCGAGAAGATCAAGGTCTGGGACGAGATCAGCAAGGTCTACGAGAAGGGCGGCCCCGTGCAGGGGACCATCGTGGGGCGGACCAAGGGGGGCCTCATCGTGGATGTGGGCGTGCGCGCCTTCCTGCCCGGCTCCCAGGTGGACCTGCGGCCGGTGCGCGACCTGGACAAGCTCATCGGCAAGACCTTTCCCATGAAGGTGATCAAGCTGAACCAGAAGCGGGGGAACATCGTGCTCTCCCGCCGCGAGCTGCTGGAGGAGGAGCGGAAGACCCTCAAGGTGAAGACCCTGGAGACCCTGGCCGAGGGCAAGGTGATCCGGGGCAAGGTGAAGAACCTCACCGAGTACGGCGCCTTCATCGATCTGGGCGGGCTGGACGGGCTGCTCCACATCACCGACATGTCGTGGGGGCGGATCGGCCACCCCTCGGAGCTGTTCCAGGTGGGGGACGAGGTGGAGGTGGTCGTCCTCCGCTTCGATCGGCAGACGGAGCGGGTCTCCCTGGGGTACAAGCAGCGCCTGCCGGACCCCTGGGCCATCGTCGTCTCGCGCTTCCCCGTGGGGAGCAAGGTCAAGGGGAAGGTGGTGAGCCTCACCGACTACGGCGCCTTCGTGGAGCTGGAGCCCGGCGTCGAGGGCCTCGTGCACATCTCGGAGATGTCCTGGACCCAGCGGGTCAAGCACCCCTCCAAGGTCGTGACGGTGGGGGACCTGGTGGAGGTGGCCGTCCTGGACGTCGACCAGGCGAACAAGCGGATCTCCCTGGGGATGCGGCAGACCGAGAGCAACCCGTGGAACACCGTGGAGGAGCGCTACCCGGTGGGGACGCGGGTGGAGGGGCGGGTGCGGAACCTGGCCGACTTCGGCGCCTTCGTGGAGCTGGAGGAAGGGATCGACGGGCTCATCCACGTCTCGGACATGTCGTGGACCAAGCGGGTCCGGCACCCCTCCGAGATCCTCAAGAAGGGCGACAAGGTCCAGGCCGTCGTCCTCCAGGTGGATCGGACCGCGCACCGGATCTCGCTGGGCCTCAAGCAGATCCAGGACGACCCGTGGCAGACGGTGGTCCCGGAGAAGTACCGGGTGGGCATGGACGTGGAGGGACGGGTGGTCCGCCTCACCGACTTCGGCGCCTTCGTGGAGCTGGAGGACGGCGTGGAGGGCCTGCTGCACGTCTCGGAGCTGAGCCATGACCGGGTGAACAAGGCCGGGGACGTGGTGGCGGTGGGCGACCGGCTCACCCTGCGCATCGTGAAGATGGAGCCCGAGGAACGGAAGCTGGGGCTCAGCCTGAAGGCCTACCTGGACGCGCAGCGCGCGGCCGATGAGGGCGGCGATCGCAGCGGGCGGCGGCGGCGGCGGTCGCGCGAGGACGAGGAAGAGGAGTAAGGGGTCGGGCCGGGGGGCGGCATGCGGAGGCGCACGGCGGTGTGGCTGGTGCTCCTGGGGGCCGTGGCCCTGGGGGGCGTGGGGTGGTACGCGTTCCGCCATCGCGTGGCCGCGGACCGGGTGGCCGTGGTGGCCGTGGAAGGGCTCATCGCGGACAGCCGGCGGGTCCTGGAGCAGATCGAACGCTACCGGAAGGATCCCTCCGTCAAGGCCCTGGTCCTCCGCATCGAGAGCCCCGGCGGCGCCGTGGCCCCCTCGCAGGAGATCTACGGCGGGGTGCTGAAGTTCCGGCGCGAGACCGCCAAGCCGGTGGTGGCCTCCATGGGCCGGGTGGCGGCGTCCGGGGGGTATTACATCGCGGCGGCGGCCGATCGCATCGTGGCCAACCCGGGCTCCATCACCGGGAGCATCGGCGTCATCATGCAGCTCCCCAACGTCTCGGGGCTGCTCCAGAAGGTGGGCGTGCGCACCATCATCATCAAGAGCGGCGAGTTCAAGGACCTGGGCGGCGCCGTGCGCGATCTGACCGACGCCGAGCGCAAGATCCTGCAGGACCTCCTGGACGACGTCCACGCCCAGTTCATCGACGCCGTGGCGGCCGGGCGGAAGATGGACCGGGCCCGGGTGGTCGCCCTGGCCGACGGGCGCGTCTTCACCGGGCGCCAGGCCATGGCCGCCGGCCTGGTGGACGAATTGGGGGACCTGCGGGATGCCGTGGCGCGGGCGGGCAAGCTGGCCGGCCTGCCGGAGTCTCCGCCGGTGATCCAGGAGCGCCGGCCCTGGTCTGTGTGGGATCTGGTGGCGGGGCTGGCCGACGGCACGGACCGCGCCCTCTCGTGGCCCATGCCCTCAGCGTCCGTGGATTATCTCTGGGCCGTGCGGTAGGGGGACGGCCGGGACGGGGGAGGCGAACCCATGACGAAGGCGGATCTGGTGGAGCGGGTGGCCGCGGCGGTGAACCTCACCAAGAAGGACACCGAGGTGGTGATCGATACCATCTTCGACAGCATCTCCCGCGCCCTCGCCACGACGGAGGACGGCAAGGTGGAGCTGCGGGGGTTCGGCAGCTTCCGCGTACGCCGGCGCCGGGCCCGGCAGGGGCGGAACCCGCAGACCGGTAAGGCCGTCCAGGTCCCGCCGAAGCGGGTCCCCTACTTCAAGCCCGGCAAGGAACTGAAGGCCCTCATCGACAGTTAAGCACTCTCTCTCGCAAGTACGGCGACGTTTTGCCACCGTTCGTGGTGAGCGTGTCGAAGGACGAACACCCCCTCGCCCTTCGACAAGCCTGTCCTGAGCGGAGTCGAAGGGCTCAGGGCGAACGGCAATCCGGTTAACGCGGTCCTCCTCCCGGCGCCGTCGGTTTCGCGCCGGATGCCGCCGGCCCCCTTCCGGAGCCCGGCGCGCCATCCCGGGCTCCCGCCGGACCGATCCCACCCTACCCCTGGCGCCGCGCTGCGCGCCGGCCCACGACCCCCGACCGCCGGAGGGCGCGGCCGCGGGCGCCCCGGGAGGGCGCCAGGGGAAATACCGCTTGCTGCCGTGCGTGGGCGATGCTAAATTTTAAAACAGGGCCTGCGGGCTGGCCGCGGCCGCTGGCCGGCGGGCGCGCTGGGGGACGTACGGGGAAGAGGGGGGGCGTGGCCGAACTGTTGTGGGCTCCCTGGCGGATGGAGTTCATCGCGGGGGAGCGAGAGCCGGGATGCCTGTTCTGTCGCACCGGGAAACCTGGCGGGGATGACGCCGCGAACCTCGTGCTCTGGCGGGGCCGTCTGGCCTTCGTGATCCTGAACCGGTTCCCCTACAGCAATGGCCACCTGATGGTGGCGCCGTACCGCCACGAGGGTGTGCTGTCGAACCTCGGGGGGGACGAGGCGGCGGAGCTCCTGGCGCTGGGCGGCCGCTGCACCACGGCGCTGGAGGCGGCCTTTCGCGCCGAGGGGTTCAACGTCGGTTTCAACCTGGGAAGGGTTGCCGGGGCGGGGATCCAGGATCACCTGCACCTTCATGTGGTGCCGCGCTGGGCCGGGGACACCAACTTCCTCCCGGTGATCGGCAACACCCGGGTGATGCCGGAGTACCTGGGGGTCACGTTCGAGAAGTTGTTGCCGCACTTCCGAGCGGCGGGGGCCTAGCCCAGCAGGCTGCTGAAAAAGGCCCAACGTTTTTCCCCGCTTCCCCGGCGGCAGCGGGTGGGGTGTTGGCGCGCTCGCGCGGCGCTGCGACGTACGGACCGAGTACGCCTCGCGCCTCGGATCGCGCGACGCCTTGCACCTGGGCTTTTTGAGCAGTGGCCATGACCCTGGCGGGTCACCACGGCGCATGAAAATGGCTCTGCGCCGTGCCGACGTAGGGCGGCACCTCGTGTGCCGCCGCGGTCCCAGGGCTCGGCGCGGGGGCAGACGAGCTGCCCCTCTACGGCGAACATCTTGAAACCACGGAATCGCACCGCCATTTTCTTCGCGGCCTGATGCGACAGTATTCGCGGAGACCGCTGCGGGCGATCTGGGAATGTCCAATGACCGATGAACCGATGACCAGGGGGCGGAGGGGCTTCGGACGACCGATGTGGGCTCGGAAATGCGGGCCGAACGCCCCACGCGAATCCTGGGTCAATAATCCGGCCGAGGGGGGCATTGGATGAGCCTGCCATTGGTTCGAATGACGGTGCGGGGGATCGCCCTGGATCCCATCACCAACATGCCGATCATCATCCTCAAGGACACCGACGAGAAGAAGGCGCTGCCCATCTGGGTGGGGATCTTCGAGGCGAACGCCATCGCCCTGGAACTGGAGAAGGTGTCCACCCCGCGCCCCATGACGCACGACCTGATCAAGAACATCCTGGATGGCCTGGGGATCAACGTGCGCCAGATCGTGGTGAACGACCTCAAGGACAACACGTTCTTCGCCGTCATCGAGCTGAACGACAACGGCAACGTGGTGAACATCGATTCGCGCCCCAGCGATGCCATCGCCCTGGCGCTGCGCGTGAACGCCCCCATCTTCGTCGCGGAAAAGGTCGTGGCCCAGGCCAAGAGCACCGAGGTCCCCGAGGAGAAGGAAGACAACGAGCAGTGGAAGGAATGGCTGGAGCACCTGAAGCCGGAGGACTTCGGCAAGTACAAGAGCTAGTCTCCTGGGTCGGGAGTCGCTGAACGGATCGTTCCCGTACCCGTTCCCGTGCCCCGGTCCGGATCCGGAGCGCCTCGTTTGCTGCGGCCGGTTGGGCGGGGTTACAAGCGTCCTGTCGGGCGCAAGCACGGGCGCGGAAAGTGAGGGTTTTTCGGACCCAGGATGTTAGTGGCTGTTCGAACCCCGCGCGCGACACCACGGCCGGCCCGGCGACGGGCCGGCCGTTGATTTTTTGGGGCCTCTCGACGGCGACAGGAAGGCCGGCTGGGGGACGGTCGGGGTCCGAGAGGCCGGGCGTAACGCACCGATGTGCC
>DASPOZ010000209.1:0-6240 GCA_035625755.1 Candidatus Sulfotelmatobacter sp. | reverse complement strand
GCGACGCACGGATACAATGTACGGGGAGGGCGAGTCCCACGGAAAACCGAGGAGTGTGGCGGGGTTCCGCGTGTGGGACAGAGCGGCCTCACTTCCGTGGCCTTTGGGTCCCCAGCGCGTGCTGCAAATTCTGCACTCGGTGTGGCGGAAGTCCTGTGTTTCAGAAGGGTTACGTCCAAACCACCCTTCGGGTAAGAAAAGCCCTTCTGCGGTACGGGCTTTGCTTTCGTCCGGAGTGGTTTTCTGCCTCCACGATCGGGCGGCCGCACGGCGCGGCGCCTGAGGGGGCATTCCTGCCAACGGTGGCACCAGCGGAGATCTCCTGCATGGCCGTCGCTCGAAAACTCGCAGTCGCGGCTCCGATCCTCCTCGGGTTCCTGATCGTCATGGTGGCAGCGGCAGGCGGCGCCGAGCCCGCCCAGGAGATGTGCCAGGCCTGCCACGGCGCCCCGGGGCTCACGAAGGCGGGCCCCGGCGGGAAACCGATCTCGCTGGCGGTTGATCTGAACCGCTTCGGCGCTTCGGTGCACGCGCCCCTCGGCTGCAGTGGGTGCCACCCGGCGGCGGGGCAGGTACCTCACCCCCAGGGCATGCGCCCGGTTCCGTGCGAGACCTGCCACGCCGAGCCCGGGAAGTCCTATCAGCAGAGCGCCCATGGCGAGTCCCCGCGGGTCGCCCGAAACGTGCCGTGCTTCGCCTGCCACGGCAAGCACGATGTCGCGAAGGTCCAGCGCCAGACGGCCAGCGCCATGTGCAGCGGCTGCCACGGGGAGGCGTACGGGGAGCACCGGAAGTCGGTGCACGGCCGGGCCCTCGCCGCAGGCGACATGGATGCGGCCACCTGCACGGACTGCCACGGCGGCCACAGCATCCGGGGCCCGCGCGATCCCGCATCGAGCGTGTACCAGTTGAACCTGCCCCGGACCTGCGCCAGGTGCCACGCGGACCCGAAGCTGGTGGCCCGGCACAAGCTCCCCGCCGGGGACGCCTATCGGCTCTACATGGACAGCATCCACGGCCGGGCCATCACGAGGAGCGGACTCCTGGTGGCCGCCAACTGCAGCGACTGCCACGGCAGTCACGGCATCCTCCCGAAGTCGGACCCCGCCTCGAAGGTGTATCGGACCAACATCCCGGCCACCTGCGGCGCCTGCCATGCCGGGATCCTCCCCGAGTACGAGGCCAGCATCCATGCCCAGGTCCTGAAGGCCGGGGTGACGGGCGCGCCGGTGTGCACCGACTGCCACACGGCCCATCAGATCGTCCGCCCCGACGTGACCCGCTGGAAGCTGGATGTGGTCCAGGAATGCGGGACGTGCCATGTGCCCCTGCTGGAGACGTATAAGGACAGCTACCACGGCCAGGTGACGTCCCTGGGGTACGCCCGCACCGCCAAGTGCGCCGACTGCCACGGGGCCCACCGGATCCTCCCGGGTTCGGATCCTCGCTCCAGCGTGGCGCCCGGCAACATCGTGGCCACCTGCCAGAAGTGCCACCCCAGGGCCAACGAGAACTTCGCCAAGTACGATCCCCACGCGAACCCGCGGACGGCGCGCAACCCGGTGCTGCGGTACACCTTCAAGTTCATGCACATGCTCCTCATCGGGGTCTTCATCTTCTTCGTCCCGCACACGATCCTCTGGTTCTCACGCGCGCTGCCGGAGCGGCTGCGGCGCGGCCGGGGGCCAGGTTCCCCGCCCTCCGGCGGCGCGGCCGCCGGCGTGGCGCCCCCCACCAGTCCGCCGCCCCCCGCGGGGACGGGCGACCCAGGCACGGAGGTGAGCCGTCGTGAGTAACCCGTCCCCCCGTCAGGACCCCGCCGGCGGGGTCCCTCAGGCCCGCGAGATCGCGGTGGCCATCCAGCTCCCGGCCCAGGCGGCCGGGAGGACCCGCGATCGCGAGGCCGCCGGCGTGGCCGCGGGCCGCTATTACTTCCGCTTCGGCCTCTTCCACCGACTCCTGCACGGGGGCGTGGTCCTCAGCTTTCTGGGGCTGGTGGCCACCGGCATGCCGCTGAAGTTCAGCCACACGGCGTGGGCCGCGCGCGTCTCACGGTACCTGGGCGGTTTCGAGGCGGCCGGCTACTTCCACCGGGTCTTCGCCCTCCTCCTCTGCCTGGCCTTCGCCATCCATGTGGCCGAGGTCGCCTACCAGCTGTTCGCGCGCAAGGACGCCCGCGTGCTGTGGGGGCCCACCTCGATGGTCCCCCAGCCGCGGGACATACTGGAGATGTACCGGCACTTCCGATGGTTCCTGGGCCTCGGGCCCCGGCCCCCCTTCGATCGGTTCACCTACTGGGAGAAATTCGATTACTGGGCGGTGTTCTGGGGGATGGCCATCATCGGGGGCTCGGGCTTCGTCCTCTGGTTCCCCACCCTCTTCGCGCGCTTCCTCCCCGGCTGGCTCTTCAATGTGGCCTTCGTCATCCACAGCGAGGAGGCCCTGCTGGCCGCCCTGTTCATCTTCTCGGTCCACTTCTTCAACTCCCACTTCCGGCCCGAAAAGTTCCCGGCCGACCTGGTGATCTTCACGGGGCGGGTGAGCGAGGCGGAGCTGAGGCACGAGCGCCCGGCGGAGTACGAGCGCCTCCAGGCCGAGGGCCTCCTGGAGGCCCTGCGGGCGGAGGCGCCGCCCCTTTGGATGCGGAACTTCTCCCGCCTCATCGCCTCCACGGCGCTGGGGATCGGCCTGCTCCTCATGGCCCTCATCGTCGTCGCGCTGGTTCGCTGAGGGGGCGGCCATGGCGCGGGCGAAGCGGCGGGAACGGTGGTGGGCGTGGGCGGTGGCCGCGCTCGTCCTCGGCGTGGCGGGCACCGCCGGCGCGGCGGAGACGGCGCTGACGGCGGGGCAATGCCTCTCCTGCCACGCCAACCCCATCACGGGCACCCTGGCCAGCGGCGAGGTGCTTTCCCTCCAGGTGAAGCCGCAGGAACTGGCCCGCTCGGTGCACGGCGGGAAGCTCGGCTGCACGGACTGCCACCGGGATATCCGGCAGATGCCGCACGCCCGCCGCGCCTTCCCCGACCGGCGGGCCTACACCCTGGGGCTCTACGAGGCGTGCAAGGGGTGCCACTTCGCCGAGTACACCAAGACGCTGGACAGCGTGCACTTCGCGCAGCAGGCCCGGGGGGACCCGCGGGCGCCGGTGTGTGTGGATTGCCACGGCGCCCACAACGTCTCCCGACCCAACCGGCCGCGGCAACACATCTCCCAAACCTGCGCCCGCTGCCACCAGGGCATCTTCGAGGCCTACCGGGCCAGCGTGCACGGGAAGGCCCTGGTGGAGGAGGGGAACGGCGACGTCCCCACCTGCACCGACTGCCACCGCTCCCACAACGTGGAGGACCCGCGGACGGCCGGCTTCAAGCTCCGCACGCCGGAACTGTGCGCCACCTGCCACCGGGACAAAGGCCGCATGGCCAAGTACGGGCTCTCCACCGGCGTCTTCGATACGTACGTGCGGGACTTCCACGGGATGACGGCCCGGCTCCAGCGCGAGGGGAAGGCGGACCCGTCGGCCTTCACGGCCGTGTGCACCGACTGCCACGGCGTGCACGACATCCGCCCCGCCAAGGACCCCGCCTCATCCGTCATGCGGGCCAACCTGGCGGCCACGTGCCGTCGCTGCCACCCGGGGGCGACCGAGAACTTCCCGGCCGCCTGGCTCTCACACTACGAGCCCTCCTGGCGGCGCACCCCGCTGGTGTACACGGTCAAGGTCCTCTACTGGATCTTCATCCCGTTCACCATCGGCGGGCTGCTGGCACACATCGGCCTGGATCTGTGGCGCGTGGCCACGAACCGGTAGCATCGCCAGCAAAGGCGACGCTCCGTTCCCGTTCCCGTGCCCGTGCCTGTGCCCGCGGGCGGGCCGGCAGAAGCGATCGTCGGGGGAAGGGCACCGAGCTTCGGATCGCCTCCGGGCACGGGCAGGGGCACGGGCATGGGGAACGATCGTGGGGCGGGTACCCTGAGTAGGGCACGAATCCGGAGCGTTCGGTAGGGGGAGGGCATGGCGGCGAGGCAGGGCAAAGGGTCCGGCGGATGGGCGGTGCGGTTCAGCCCGTGGCAGCGCGTGGAGCATCTGGTGGTCATGCTCCTGTTCACGGCGCTGGTGGTCACCGGGCTCCCTCAAAAGTTCTTCCAGTCCCGCTGGGCCGACGCCGTGGTCTTGGCCCTGGGGGGCATCGAGCGGGTGCGCCTGGTCCACCGCTGGGCGGGCATTCTCTTCGCCGCCGCGGCGGTCCTGCACCTGGCCGTGGTCCTCTGGCTGCTCCTGGCCCGGCGGGCCCGGCCCTCCATGGTCCCCACCCGGGAGGACGCGTGGAACGCCATCGGCATGCTGCGCTACTGCGTGGGCCTGAGCGACGCCCACCCGGCCTTCGATCGGTACGACTACCGGCAAAAGTTCGAATACTGGGGGGTGATCTTCGGCTCGCTGGTCATGGTGGTGACGGGATTCATCCTCTACTTCCCCATCGCGGCCACTCGCTGGCTGCCCGGTGAGGTCGTCCCGGCGGCCAAGGTCGCCCACAGCAACGAAGCCTTCCTCGCCTTCCTGGTCATCGTGATCTGGCACATGTACAGCGCCCACTTCAACCCGGACGTCTTCCCCATGGACAGCAGTATCTTCACAGGGAAGATCAGCCTGGAGCGACTGGAGCACGAGCACGCGGTGGAGTACCGCCGCCTCTTCGGCGAAGGTGGGGCCGTCGCGGGCCCGGCCGAGGCCGCCCCTGGGGGACCGGTGCTGGCATCGGCGGAGATTCGCGGGGAGGCCGCCGTCGGCGAGACGCGGGCGAGCGACCCCGGCGGGCCTAAGACGTGAGGCGCGGGGGCACGCGGGGCGCCCGCCCGTGCGGCATGTGATCCAAGCGTCCGGGGGGAGGATTCGGTGAGCGCCGCGGAGGTGATGGCCGCGGTGGCCGTCCAGGGCCTGGTGGCCGCCGGCATGCTGGAGGCCTTGATCCGCCTCTGGCGGGTGGAGGTGCCGCAACAGGCCCTGCAGCTCCGGCGGCTGGCCCTCATCCTGCCGCTGCTGGTATCCGCCGCGGCCTGGCTCCCCGCGGCCCTGGGCCTGCCCCTTCCCGCTCCGATCCTCTTCGACGTCCATCGCTGGCTGCATCTGATCCTCCCGGGCGGGGCCCGCCTCGGGGCGGTGGCCGCCGCCGTGGCGGTGGTCTCTGCAGCCCTCTTCACCTTCCAGGAGCTTCTGCCGGCCTTGGTCCGCCGCCCGTGGACGGGCCGGGGTGCTCGCGCATACCGTGAGGGAGAGTTGGCGGCGCTGGACGCGGCGCTGGCGGCCGTGGCGCCGGCCTTCGGCGGGCGCGTCCCGCCCGTCTGGATCGCGGCCGATGGCGGGCCGATGGCGTGCGTGGCCGGGCCTTGGCGGCCGCGGCTCCTGATCTCCCGCCGCCTGGTGGCCCTCCTGGCCCCGGGGGAGCTGCGGGCCGCGCTGGCCCACGAGGCCGCCCACACGCTGCGCGACGACCTCCGCACCGGCTGGGCCTGGTTCGGGCTCCGCGCCATCCAATGCTTCAGCCCGGCGGCCCTGCTGGAGTTCCGCTGGACTCTGCGCGATCAAGAGCGCGCGTGCGATCGCCTCGCCGCGGCGCGCACGGGGGATCCCGCCAGCCTGGCATCGGCCCTCCGGAAGGTGCACGCGGTCACCGCCCCGTCCCTCCCGGCGGGCGCGGTGGGGCGTCTCGTGGTGCGGGCGGGCACCGCCTGGGAAGAACGGGTGGCGGGCCACCGGCTGGACGACCTCCTGCGGGACGAGCTGCCCGCGCCGCTTCCCTGGTGGCGGTGGCGGCTGGCGGCGGCGGCCTCCGCCGTGATCGGCGTCCTGGTGCTGGTGCGCTGAGGGGCGGGGATGGCGCTCCGATGCGGCGGCGCGGCAGGATGTGGGGCGTGGCAGTGGTGGCGGGGGTGCCTGTGCTCGTGGCGGCCGGGGCCGTCCTCCTCCTGCGCCTCGTGGCGGGCGTGCCGGACCTGTTGCAGCCGTGTCCTGGCCGTGGCGCGGGACGGTGGACCAACCTGGGCCGCGCCGAGGCGGACCTCGGGGTGCGGGTCTGGGTCCCCGCCTACCTTCCGGCGGGAGCCGCGTGGCCGCCTCGCGGCATCCAATGCGTGCGGGCAACCCCGCTCACGATCCGCGTGGTGGTGGAGCTGCGGGGTGCGCCCGGGGCCGGGCTGGAGTTGACGCAGGTGGTGGGCGCGGGCCGAGTTCCGTTCGAAACC
>DASPOZ010000208.1:0-4769 GCA_035625755.1 Candidatus Sulfotelmatobacter sp. | reverse complement strand
AAAACCGCCGGCGCCATCGCGACGGCGCTCCCGAAACTCGGGCTCTCGCTGCTGGGCGGGCCCGTGGCGGACAAGGCGACGGCCGACCCGCACCCGTGCCGCACGGCCCTGGCCAAGCCGGCGGCCGCACCCGCCCGGGCCGGGGCCCCGCCCCGCCCACCTGCGCCGGCCGCCCAGGAGCCGCCCCCGCAGGAAAACGGCGCGCAGCGACTCCTCCGGGGGATCTTCGGGAAGTAACCGGCCCCGGCTTCGCCCCTCCCCGGGCGGTCCGCCCCCGACGCCGCCCACCGCGACCCGTGCATGCCTCGAGCAGGATCGGCCCGATCGCCCGCGGCAAGGTCGAACTGCTCTCGCTGGACTACCTCGTGGGGCTGTGCGCCAAGGCGGACATTTCCGTGGCGGTGCGCGGGGCGGCATGACCGCAGGGGGACCCAGGTGCGCCGATCTCGCCGGGCCCCGCGCGCCCGGCCCGCCCTCGCCACAGCCTCCCGTGCCCCCCGCCCTCCCTCTCGACTGACTTTCGTACATGCGCTACGCCCCCTTCACGCGCGTCCCCCTTCACGTCCCCCTTCACCGTCCTTCGCGTCCTTCACATGGGCGGTGCCTCGACACGGCGACGGCGGGGCGTGGGAGGCGGGCCAGTGCGGAATGCGGAATTGCGATGGCGGCGGCGGGGACGCTTGCCTGGCCCTGGCCGCTTGTGACATCCTCCCTGGGAGCGGGGGGCTCTCCGCGCCGTGCAGCATCGGCAACGGGAGGCTGCCCGGGGGCCAAACGTGGTGAAGGGGGATGTGATGCGGACGTACCGGGACATCCGCGAGCACCTGCGGGCGCTGGACCAGCGGGGGCTCCTCGTCCGGGTCAGCCAGCCCGTGGACAAGGACACCGAGATGCACCCGCTCGTCCGCTGGCAGTATCGCGGCGGGCTGCCGGAGGAGCAGTGGCGGGCCTTCCTGTTCGAACACGTGGTGGACAGCAAGGGCCGGCGCTACGGCATGCCGGTGACCGTGGGGGCCCTGGCCGGCTCGCGGGCCATCTACGCCCTCGGCTTCGGCTGCAGCCTCGATGAGATCGAAGCGCGCTGGGATGCGGCCATGGCGCGCCCGATCCCCCCGGCGCTGGTGGAGGGCGGGCCCGTGCACGAAGAGGTCCACACCGGCGCCGAGCTGGATAGAGAGGGCGGCGGCCTGGACGAGCTGCCGGTGCCGATCTCCACGCCGGGCTTCGATAACGCCCCCTACACCACCTGCTCCCACTGGATCACGAAGGATCCGGACACGGGCGTGCGCAACGTGGGGAACTACCGGGGGCAGGTGAAGGCGCGGCGGCGCATGGGCATCTTCCCCTCCGGCCTGGGCCAGGACGTGCACGTGCACTGGCAGAAGTGCCAGGAGCGCGGGCGGCCCCTGCCCGCCGCCCTGGTGATCGGGCCGCCCCCGCTGGTCTCCTATGCCTCGGTGCAGAAGGTCCCCTACGGGCTGGACGAGCTGGCGCTGGCCGGCGGCCTGGCGGGGGAGCCCATCCGCGTGGTCAAGTGCAAGACCGTGGACGTGGAGGTGCCGGCGGAGGCCGAGATCGTGATCGAGGGGCTCATCAACACCGAATACCTGGAGCCGGAGGGGCCCTTCGGCGAGTCGCACGGCTACATGCACCCCCGGCAGCTCAACCCTTTCTTCGAGGTCACGGCCGTCACGCACCGCCGGGGGGCCATCTACGTCTCCTGGATCAGCCAGGTGACGCCCAGCGAATCCAGCGTGATCAAGAAGACCTCCTACGAGATCATGTTCCTGAAGCACCTGCGGGATGCCTGCCGCATCAAGAGCGTGCGGCGGGTGGCGATGCACGAACCGCTCACGAACCTGCGCAAGTTCATCACCCTGCAGATGCGGCACCCCAAGGAGGCCGAGGTGTGGCGGGCGCTGCACGCCGCCGCCACCTTCCACCCGGGCGTGGGCAAGCTCGTGGTGGCCGTGGACGAAGACATCGATCCGGATAACCCCGAGATGGTCCTCTGGGCCATGTGCTACCGCATGAAGCCGCACCGGGACGTGCACATCATCGGCGGGATGGAGAAGGGCCACGCGCCGCCCTTCCAGTACGGGCAGGATGGGCCGGACGTCCTCGCGTACCACAGCGCCGCGGACGATTCGGCCATGCTGTGCAACGCGATCCTCAAGGAGCCGTTCCCCCCCATCTCGCTCCCCAAGCGGGAGTACATGGAGAAGGCGCGGGCGCTGTGGGACGAGCTGGGCCTGCCCGCGCTGCGGCCGCAGACGCCGTGGTACGGCGAGCTGCCGCCCATCCCGCAGTGGGACGCGGAGCTGGAGGAGGAGGCCGAGCTGGCGACGCTCGGGGAACACTACAAGACCGGGGAGAAGCTGGCACGCCGGCGCGTGCGGACATCCCCGCCGGCCGAGGGGGGATCCGGCAAGGCTCAGGGAGGCGGCAAGCGCCGCGGGCCGGCCGGCGGCGGCCCGCAGCCATGAACCCTCTCCTCCTGGCCCCCGCCGTCGCCCTGGGGGCGCTCCTGGGGCTCCTGGCCCCCGCCGCTCCCGCGGCCGCCCAGACGGCCAAGATCAAGATGGGGGGATCGCTGAGCCCGCCCTCCCTGGATGCCTTCACCCCCTACGCGGCCCGGGAGCTGGGTCTCTTCAAGAAGTACGGCCTGGAAGTGGAGATCCTGGAGTTCCGGGGCGGGTCCACGCACGTGAAGGCGCTGCTGAGCGGCGAGGTGGACGTGGCCGGCGAGCTGGGCGCCACCGACACGATCCTGGCCGCCTCGAGGGGCGCCAAGGTGCGGGTCTTCATGGTGCCGCAGCCCGTCACCCCCTACCACTTCGTGGCCCGGCGGGAGGCGGCCACCACCCTGCAGGGCCTGGCGGGGCGCAGCGTGGCCGTCTCGGGGATCGGCGCCATCTCGTACCACATCCCGCGGATCGTGCTGGACCGGAGCGGGGTGGACCCCGATGCGCCCCGCTACGTCGCCGTGGGCTCCCCCGCCGATCGCTTCAAGGCGCTGCTGGCGGGCAAGATCGACGCCACGGTGGTCACCAACACCGAGGCGGCGAAGCTGGGCGGCTATCCGGAGATCGTGACCCTGGCGCAGGTGGCGAAGATCCTCCCCGAGGTGCCCTACAACTTCGCCGTGGCCAGGAGCGAATACATCGAGAAGAACCCCGAGACCATGGCGAAGCTGACGCGCGCGATGGTGGAGGCGAATCGCTGGATGGCCGCCAACCGGGCCGGCACCGCGGAGATGGCCGCCAGGGTGAGCCGGGGGGAGACGGCTGAGGTCTTCGCCCACGCGTTCGACCTGGCCGACCCGCGCCTCTGGGGCGTGAACGGGGACGTCACGGAGGCGGCCCATAAGTACACGCTGGAGCTCCTGCTGCGCATCGGATACCTGAAAGAGCCGGTCTCCCTGGAGGCGCTCTTCGACCGCCGCTTCCTGGATCAGGCGCTGAAGGACCTGGGCCGGCTGTAGCGCCGGCGGGGATCCCCCATGCCGAAGCTCCATTTGACCCTGGCCTGCGGCGACTACGACCTCACCCGCCCCCTCCGCGAGGAGACGGTGCGGCCCGAATCCATCGAGCTCACCGTCGTGAACCTCACCTCGCCCGAGCGGCACTGGCGCATGATGCGCCACCTGGAATTCGATGCCTGCGAGCTTTCCATGGCCAGCTACATGCTCGCCAAGGACCTGGGCGTGGCGCGCTACACGGCCATCCCGGCCTTCCCCCATCGCCGCATGCGACATTCCTTCTTCCTGATCAACGCCGAGGCGGGCGTGCGGGCGCCCAGGGACCTGGAGGGCAAGCGGGTGGGCCTGCGCACGCTGCAGACCACCGCCGGCGTGTGGATGCGCGGCATCCTGCAGGACGAATACGGCGTGGACCTGCGGTCCATCACGTGGGTGAGCCAGGACGACGAGGACGTGGAATTCACCCCGCCGTCCTGGATGAAGCACGAACGCGCGCCCAGGGGCGAGACGCTGGATTCGATGCTGCAGAGCGGCGAGCTGGCCTGCGCCATGTACCCCGATCTGCTGCCGTCCTTCGTCCGCGGCGGGGCGCCGAACATCCGCCGGCTGTTTCCCCAAGCCAAGGCGGAGGAGATGGCGTATTATCGGAAGACGGGCTTCTTTCCCATCATGCACACGGTGGTGATCCGGGACGACGTGCTGGAGGAGCACCCGTGGGTGGCCAGGAGCCTGTTCAAGGCGTTCGACCGCGCCAAGGCCGAGATGCAGAAGTCCCAGCTCGACCCGCGCAGGGTGTCGCTGGTCTGGGTGCAGGACCTCCTGGAGGAGCAGCGGGGGGTCATGGGCCCCGACCCGTGGATGTACGGCATCGAGCCCAACCGCAAGACCCTGGAGGCCCTGCAGCGCTACGGGCAGTTGTGCGGGCTCGTGAGCAAACCCCTCGGGTCGGTGGACGAGTGGTTTTACCCCAGCACCCATGACGAAACGCCGAAGTATCTGCACTAGCGTCCCGGGTCAGAGATTCGGGGCATGAATTCTCCGTTCGTGCTGAGCGTGTCGAAGCACGAACGCCACAAGATTTCGCCCTTCGACTGGCTCAAGGCAGCCCCTTCGACAAGCCTGTCCTGAGCGCAGTCGAAGGGCTCAGGGCGAACGGAAATTACTCAGCGAACTTTTGACTCGGGAGGTTACGTACAGGAGGGCAGTCCATGCGAAAGATCAACGTTGCCATCGTCGGCACGGGCTGGTGCGGCGGGATCCGGGCCAACGCCTGCGCCGCCCATCCCAT
>DASPOZ010000207.1:0-2955 GCA_035625755.1 Candidatus Sulfotelmatobacter sp. | reverse complement strand
TCAAGCTCTTCGTCAGCCTGCGGCCTGAAGGACTGGACCGGCTAGCCTTGGAGCGCCGCCTCGACGTGATCGGGCAGATGGGCCGGGCGACGGAGCGGGCCGGCTGACTGTCGGGGTGATTTGCGCATGAAGACGTCGTCTTGCGCCCCGCTTATGGAGGTCTCGCGCTGGTTGGCCGAAGCGACCGCCGCGGCCAAGTGCTGGCCGTGCGGCTGCCTGCACGGCACGCTGAATTCGTTGGAAGCGGTCACAGAGGAATTGCCGCCGGAGGCCCGGGCCTTGAAGGATGAGCTGGCGAGTGCCCGCGCGCGGCTGAGGCCCCTCGAGTACGAGTGCCTCGGCTGCCCCACGTGTTATCCTGCCCTTGCCGCCAATGCGTTCGCCGCCGCCTTCCCGGACCGGGCCGCCGCCCTCGCCGCCTGCCCCACCGACCTCCCGGAGCAGCGCGCCGGCTGGCCGCCGCTGCCGGGCGAGTATCGCGTCATCCGCTATCGGGCGCCGGTGGCGGTCTGCACGCTGACGGACGACGCCCTGACGGAACGCCTCGCGGAGGCGCGGCCGGCCGCCCTAGCCATCATCGGGCGCCTGCATACGGAGAACCTGGGGATCGAACGGATCATCCAGAACATGCTGGCCAACCCGAACATCCGTTTCCTGATCCTCTGCGGCGAGGATTCCGCGGCGCGCGTGGGCCACCTCCCTGGGCAATCGATGCTGTCGCTGTACCGGAACGGTCTGGACGACCGCGGGCGCATCAGAGGGGCGAAGGGGAAACGGCCGGTCATTCGGAACGTGCCGGTGGAGGCCGTGGAGGCCTTCCGGAAACAGGTGGAAGTGGTGGACCTGATCGGCTGCAGTGCGCCGGCGGAGTTCCTTGCGGCGGCCGCCGGCTGCGCGGCCCGCGATCCCGGCCCGGCCCTGGCCTTCGCCGGAGTTCCCTCGGTGCCGAGGACGGTGGCCCACCCGCCAGACCGGCTGGTGCTGGATCCCGCCGGATACTTCGTGATCTTTCCGGACGCGCGACGGCGCACGCTCGTGGCCGAACATTATCGGAATGACGGCGTCCTGGACCACGTCATCGAGGGCCTGCGGCCTACGGAATTGTACGCCACAGCCATCGAACGTGGGCTCCTCGGCCGGCTGGATCACGCCGCGTACCTTGGCCAGGAGCTGGCGCGCGCCCATCACGCCCTGCTTGCGGGCCACCCCTTCGTGCAGGACGCCGCGCCGGGCGAGGAGGGTGCGCCTGCGGCCGAACCTCCCCCTTCCGGCCACACCTGAGACACGCAGGCGGCCTCCGGGACGGAGGCCACTTGCGGCTGCCCCCCGCCCGCGCCGCCGCCCTGACCGGACAACCCCGCAGATTCCCCGGTCTCCCACGCCTGCCCTGCCCCTCCGCATTCCGTTCCGACCCTTCCCACACTCCCGACCGGGAAAAAGATGGGTCCCAGGCGAAAAAAGTGTTGGGAGCCCCCTTGACAGCGGCCCGTGCCGGGCCTATCATATGAGTTGTATTTTATATGAGGGACTATTGAACTATGGCGTTCTCCCTCGCCGCAGCGGAACGGTTCTTCAAGGTCCTGGGCGACGACAATCGCCTTCGGATCCTCCAGGCCCTCGGGCCCGAGGAACGCTCGGTCTCCGAGATCCTGGAACGGACCCGGCTGCCGCAGACCCTGGCCTCGTTCCACCTGCGCATCCTGCGGGAGGCCGGCGTGGTGGCCACCGAGCGCCGCGGCCCCTTCATCTATTACCGGCTGGCGGATCCGTCGCTCCTGAATCTGCTGGAGGCCTGCGCGAAGTATGCGGAAACCTTAACCGAGACGAAGGCGGCCCGCGACTTCCAGTGGCCCCCCTGGGCCAGGATGTGCCGCATGATGGGGCCGAGGAGGAGGTGAGGTCCAATGCCGTTCTGGGGTGGGTATTGGGGACAGCCGTGGGGCGGATTCGGATGGATCTTCCCGCTCATCGGCATGCTCTTCATGGTCGTGATGGTCTTCGTCTGCATCCGTATGATGGGCGGCATGCTGGGCGGTGGCGGCTGCATGAGTGGCCACCGCGGTCAGAGTGCGGGCCAGGCCGATGACCTGCGACGGGAGATCCAGGAATTGAAGGAAGAGGTACGGACACTCCGCGACCGGAGTTGAGGAGGATGACCACATGGAGCCGAAGGGGATGAAGCCGCCCATGCCGGAGGGAATGGGGATGCCGCCCATGATGCAGCAGATGATGCAGAAAATGATGGCGAACATGGGCGAATTCAACCCCATGGCCATGTGCCAGGCCATGATGACCTCGGTAGGCAAGGCGGCGGAGATGGCCGCCTATGCCACGCCGGAGGTCCGGGTTCTCTTCGAGGAATGGGCCCGCAGCGTGGAGGACGAGGTGCTGGCGGTCCTGAAGGCCCGGGGCCCGCTCGATCTCGCCGGCCTGGCTGGCGCGCTGAAGATCAACCCGGAAAGCGCCCTCTATTTCCTGGGCAAGCTCGTGCGAGACGGCCGGGCCACGATCTCCCAAATCCAGGCCGCAACGCGGGATGAGGGCCCCCGCGCCTCGAGCGGGTAGCTTCCGGCCGCAGGAAAGCCCCGGGGGGACACGGTGGAAACCCCGGCCACCCTCCGGAAATGTGAAACGAGGCGAAGCGGCCGGAGGAGTGACCGCAGCGGCCGGTAGATCCCCGGCCCCTGCTCGGCGCTCAGCGTCCGTACGATGCGGCCGACGCCGATGAATGCGGCGGGTATGGATCGAGGATGCGCATGGAAAATCGGGGAGCGGCTCGCGCGTGGGGGAAGGTACCGGACACCGCTTGCCATGCAACCCCGTGATTAGCCACTCAGGAGGCATCCGAGTAAACTACCCCGCCGCAAGCGGCGGGGCTTTTGGAGGGCCCCCTTATCTGGACTTCGATCGACCGCGCCGTGCCCCGGGCAGATCAAACAAGCTGAGCTGCCGGGG
>DASPOZ010000206.1:0-6389 GCA_035625755.1 Candidatus Sulfotelmatobacter sp. | reverse complement strand
CGCACCACTCCGTCTTGACCCAGGGCGCCCGCACGAAGCGCGAGGGCTGCCCGGTGATGGCTGCGATGACCGCCTCGGCGCGCTCGAAATCGGGCCGCGTGTGGGAATAGGTGTGGTTCCCCACCAGATGGCCCCGCGCGTGGATCCGGCGCACCGTGTCGGGATGCCGCTCCGCCCACCGGCCGATGACGAAGAAGGTGGCCCGGGCCCCGTACCGGTCCAGCAGGTCCAGGACCCGCTCCGTGGCCGGAGGGTTGGGCCCATCGTCGAAGGTCAGGGCCACCTTCGGCTCCGCCAGGTCCCCCCGCGCAAAGGTGGTGAGGGGGCGGAACGGCCACGGAGTCCAGCTAGCCACGGGCGATGGCCCCCTTCCAGGCGCGCAGCCGCCGCAGGACGCCGGCCGGCATGCCGGTGGCGGCCCAGTAGACGTAAGGCGCCGCCCGCAGCGGCCAGCGCCGGATGCTCCTGCCGAACTCCCCCCGCGCCTCGGCCACCTGCCGGGCCTCCAAGAGGCGCCCGGCCAGCCGGAAATGCAGGTCGCCCAGCCGGCGCCGGCAGAGGAGCCGGGTCCCGAGGTCGAGGCGGCCCAGCGCGGGCAGCCACTCCTCCACCAGACGAATCTCGTTCCGATAGATGGGGCGAAACTCCGCGCCATTGATCAGGCTCCCCGGCCGCAGCCGGATACGGGCGAGCGGCCGGTGGATGTACCCGAGGTCGCAGCGGGCCGCGATCCGCACCCAGAGGTGATGGTCCTCCCCGGTGACGTACGACGCCTCGAACCCCCCGGCCCCGGCCAGGCACTCGCGGGTCACCAGCACGGCGGGCGTGGCGATGAAGTTCTGCAGGAGCAGATCGCGCCAGGCCCGCCCCACCCAGGTGCCGCCGGGCGGCAGGCGGCGGGCCGGCCGAAACCCTTCGCGCCCCGCGATCCACGAGGCCTGCACGACCCCGCCGGCGTCGAAGAAACAACAATCGGTGAACACCAGGCCGACCCCGGGGTGGGCCTCGGCCAGGGCCAGCTGCGCCTCCAGCTTGTCGGGCGTCCAGAGATCGTCGGCATCCAGGAACGCCACGTAGGCCCCGCGGGCCCGCGCGATCCCGGCGTTCCGCGCGGCGGCCGCGCCCCGCCGGTCCTGGGCCAGAGAGACGATCCTCCGGCCGAAGACCCGCAGCCGCGCGGCCGTATCGTCGGTGGACCCGTCGTCCACCACGATGATCTCCAGGTCGCGCACCGTCTGGGCCAGGGCGCTCTCCACCGCCTCGACGACGTACGGCCCGCAATCGTGCGTAGGGATCACCACGCTGACCAGGGGCGTACCCCGCGGCGCGGAGGACGGGGACCGCTCGGTGCCGCAGGCTACCGCCATGATGACGTGCCCCCCGGGGCGCGGGCGGCTGGGCGGGAGCCCGCCCCTTCCACGACGCGCCGGTACACCTTCTCGAGTTCGGCCACGGTGGCCTCCAGCCCGAAGACCTGCCGGGCCCGCAGCCCGGCCGCCTCGCCCATGGCGGCGGCCCGCGCCGGATCCCGCAGGAGGCCGACGATGGCCGCGGCCAGGGCCCCCGGATCCTCCGGCGGGACGATGATGCCGCCCCCGTCGCGCCCCACGGTCTCGGGGAGGGCACCGCTCTCCGTCACCACCAGCGGCAGGCCGAGCATCATGGCCTCCACGGCGGCCATGCCCTGTCCTTCGCAATACAGGGAGGGCTGGACGGCCACGTCCAGCGCGGCCGTGACCTCCGGCACGTCCGGCCGGTACCCCGCGAAGGTCACGCATCCCTCCAGGCCGTGCGCCGCGACGAACCGCCGGAGTTCCGCCTCGTACGCCCGCTCCTCGGGCGCCGCATCCCCCACCAGGACGAAGTGGGCCTCGGGCGCCTCGCGGAGGACCGGGGGGGCCGCCCGGAGAAGTTCTCGCTGGCCCTTCACGCGGGCCAGCCGGGCCACGGTGCCCACCAGCCTGGCCGAGGCGGGGACGCCCAGCCCTTCCCGCACGCGATCCCGGGCGCCGCGCGCCGCCTCGAACCGTTCGGGGTCCAGGCCGTCGTAGATCACGTGCATCCGGTTCCCCGGGATGCCGCTGGCCCGCAGCCCCTCCGAGGCGGCCAGGGACACGGGCACGAAGAAATCGACCCAGCGGGCCGCCGCGCGTTCCAGCCGCTGGAGCGTCCGCGAGAGCCGATGGTGGCAGAGGACCGGCACCCCCGCCAGACGCGCGCCTAAGAGGGCCGCCAGGGTGCCGATGATCCCGCTGTTCAGGTGCACCAGGTCCACCTCCCGCATCCGGCACAGCCTGGCGAACTCGGGGGCGCGGGGCAACGCCTCCGCCAGCAGGTGCCGGGCCATCAAGGCGTGGGACCGGAGGCGTCCCCGTTCCTCCACGGGCCGCTCCAGGATTCCCATGCGGCGCGAGTCCCGCGGGCGCACACGGATCAGCGGGACCCCCAGGCCCTCCACGCCGGCCAGCGCCCGGCCGTCCGAGTAGAAGGCCACGATGGGGTCGAAGGCCCGGCGATCCAGGCGGCGGAGGGCATTGGCCAGGCAGAGGGCCGACCCGCCATGGCCCAACCCGGATTCCACGATGAGGACGCGCAGCCTAGCCACCGGGAGTCTCCGCGGGGTACGGTCTGTCCTGCGAGGCGCGGGAGGCCCTGCCCCCCGACGGGTTCCCGGGCCGCCCCGCCTTCACGGGGAGGTGGCGGAAGACCCAGTACCGGTACCAGAGAAAATTCCAGAGAATGGCGCTGCCCCCGGCGGCCAGCTTCGCGCCGTTCACCCAGGCGATGGGCCGCAGGCCCGCGGGCCTCGGCACCAGCGTGGCGATGGCCCACAGGATGCCGCTGCTGACGGCCGCGCCGCCGATGGCGACCATGTAGAAGGCGGCCAACTCCCGCAGCAGGCGGCCCCGGCCGCGCCGACGGAAGGTCCACAGCCTGTTCCACACGAAGCTGTTCAATGATGCCGCCATGAAGGCGACCACGTTCAGGGGCACCAGGCCGATGCCGCTGTACACCCCCGTGATCGCCACCAGCAGGTTCAAGGTCCCGAAGTCGATGCTCGCGTTCAGCAGGCCCGTGCACCCGTAGCGCAGGAACTGGCGGATCCCCGCATACCCCGCCAGGGGTTCCCGGTGCGCCGCCACGAAGCCCAGCCCCACCGCCACCACGCCGACGAGCAGGAAGGCCGCCGGCCCCCGAGGTCCGGCCAGCGGGAGCACGCCGGCCGAACCGACCACCCGGTGGAGGATCGGGATGGCGATCCCGACGCAGCCGGCGCCGGCCGCCAGATCCACCCCCAGCCCTTCGGCTCCCGTGCCGGGCGCCGGCCGCGGGGCGGCGGGGACCGGCGACGCCAGACGGCCCGTGGTCTTCATGCCGGGCCGTTCCCCCGCTGCGGCAGCGCGGCGAGGGAGGCCGAGGCCCCCGCCGGCCTCATCTCCCATCCCCCTTCCGCCAGCCCGTCCCCGCCCGCAGGCGCAGCGCCCCGCGCGCTGTCTTTCGGGATGATGCGCCCGGGGTTGCCGAGCACGTAACAGTTGTCCGGGACGTCCATGTCCACCACCGCGTTGGCCCCCACCATCACGTTGTTCCCGATCCGGATGTGCCCGAACACCTTGGCCCCGGGCCCGAAGTAGCAGCCGTCGCCGATCGCCTTGACGGCATAGGAGATCACCACCCCGTGCTGCAGGTAGCAGTTCTCGCCGATCCGCGGCGCGCCCACGAACACCCCGTGCACCGTATGGATCACCAGCCCGCGGCCGAACTTCGCCTTCCGCCAGATGACGACGCCGATGGTGATCTGGATGAAATACTTGGCGATCCCGTAGAGGGCCAGCAAGAACTGCCGCACCACGGGCACCCTGATGCCGTCCGCCCACTCGCCCAACCGGTGGACGATCACCGCCTGCGTCCCGAAGTGAAACGGCAGGCGCAGGATCCGCTTCCAGCGGGGCGCGTTGCGGTTGGTGTGGAACCGCAACGCCCGCGACAGGTCGTGCCGCAGCTTGTCGAACACGCTGTCTGCCATGTCCCTCATCCCACCTGCGCCACGGCGAGGAGCGCCTCCACGTGGCGGGTCCAGATGAACCGTTCGCGGCAGGCGGCCCGCGCCGCGCCGCCCATGCGCCGGCGGAGCGCCGCGTCGGCCAGCAGCGCATCGAGGCGTTCGGCCAGGGCCTTCACGTCGTCGGGGGGCACCGCGTACCCCGTCTTTCCCTCCTCGAGGATCTCCTCGGTGGCCGTGATCACCCGGGGGTAATCGGCCTTCAGCCCGATGCAAGGCAGGCCGCAGGCCATGGCCTCCAGGAGGACGATGCCGAACCCCTCGAACAGGGAGGGCAGCACGAAGACGTCCCCCAGGCCGTAGAAGGGCACCGGATCCGTCTGGGCGCCGGCGAACCGCACCCGGGGGGCCACCCCCAGCTCCGCCGCCAGCGCCTCCAGGGCGGGACGCTCGCGTCCATCGCCCACCAGGAGCAGGATCCCCTCCCGCTGCCGGCAGGCGGCGAAGGCCCGCACCAGATGCGCCAGGTTTTTGTTCCCCACCAGCCGGCAGACACTCATGACCACCGGTGCACCATCCGGCAGGCGCAGGCGCCGGGCCAGGACGGGATCCCGGCGCACCCCCTCCTCGGGCACCCGGCCGGGACCGGGCGGGATCACGTGGATCCGGTGGGCCGGATACCCGTAGGTGGTCGCCACGTCGTGCCGCGTGATGGCGGACCAGGTGACCACGGCCGTGGCCCGTTCCAGGGCCAGCCGTTGCAGGTGCGTCTCCTGCCACGCCTGGAGCCACTTCCGGACCCGCCCGGTCCACGTCGTCGCATGCCAGTTGTGGTGGACGACGCGCTTGGGCACTTCCTGGACCAGATAGACCACGGGGATCCCCGCACCGGCCCGGGCGCTGGCCAGGGCGTAGTCGTGGAAGTTCGGCCACGCGATCTGCACGCCGTCCAGGAACGGGGCGATCTCGCCGGGGAGCCGGCGACCCTCCAGCAGCGGGGCCAGGGCCCCAGCCCGGCCGTTCACCGAAGCGTGCGGATGGCGCAGGATCGTCGCCCCCGCGAAGGGCTCGCGCGCCGGGAGCCCCGCCTCCGCCCGGCAGAGGATGGAGGCCCGGTGCCCGAGGCGCACGACCTCCTCGGCGGCCCGGATGAAATAGGTCTGCACCCCGCCCAGATGGGGGAGAAAGGTCGGATATTGTAGTTGGACGTGCATCCCGTCCCTCAGTCCGCGCCCGGCGTGGCCCCGCAACTTTCCGCGCACCCCCGCATCATCCCGCGTTCCCCGGCCCGGCCTGGACCGGACGCCCCGTCCCGGCCAGCCGCCGGCGCAAGGCGCCCAGGAGCGCCAGGGCCCAGGCCGGAGCGCACACCTCCGCCACCCGGTACCCGGCCGCCCGGCACATCCCCAGGTCCGTCTTCTCCAGGACCCGCAGGTCGCCCCAACGGGCATCCCCGAGGGCCGTCACCAGATCGCCCCGGTAACGGAAGCCCAGACTGCGCAGCTTCGCGACGAGCATGGGGTCGTGCACGAGGTGCTCGGGATACTGCTCCGATTTCCCCCCCGGAGCGTGGACGATGAGGATCCCGCCGGGCCGCAGGCTCCGCCGGATATGCGCGATGGTGTCCCGCGGATTCGGCACGTGCTCCAGCGTGTCCAGGCAGGTCACCAGGTCGTAGCGCCCCTCGGGCAAGGAGGCCGCCTTCAGGTCGATGAACGTGGCGGGAAGGCCGCGCCGGGAGAGACGCCACGCGGCGAACTCCAGGAGGGGCCCCGCGATATCCGCCAGGGTGACCTCGAAGCCGTGGGAGGCCAGCAGGATCGCCCCCGCGCCCACGCCCGACCCGAAATCCAGGCAGCGCCGGGCGCCCATCCGCTGGGCCAGCCGGAGCGCGCAGATGTAGTTGGCCCCGCCCTCCTCCGGGTGGCTGGAATGCCAGTGCATGAGCTCGAAGATCTCGCTGCTCGTCGAGTTATAGAACTGCACCACCTGGTTTTCGGCCCGAGGGTTGACTTTTCCGTCGTACCATTCCTGGACGAATTGCCGGCGGGAACCCTGAAGCCGCTCCTCGACCTCGGGCGCCGACAGGCCGAAGTAATCCTGGAGCTCCCGCAGGACGCTCGCCCGCAAGGAGACCTCGCCGTTCAGGCGCAGGGCCCGTTCCCAGGCCGCCACCGCCCCGGCCCGCCCACTCACGCCGGGCGCCTGCGCGTGCGGCACGCCGTGCCCCCGCCCCATCTCATCGGAATCCATCCTTCCTCTCCCTTCAACGCCCTGCGCCCGGGAGCCGGCCGGCGTGGCCTCACGCCGTCCCCGGCGGGGCGACCGCATCCCGCCGGCGCGGCGGCCGGCCGTGTAGTGCCACATCTCCAGCATCCGGGTGCGG
>DASPOZ010000205.1:0-3017 GCA_035625755.1 Candidatus Sulfotelmatobacter sp. | reverse complement strand
TACCCGGAGTACGCCTCACTCGGCCCTTCGCGCGCCGCCTTGCATCTGGACCTTTTTGAGCAGCCTGTAGGGGAGGGCGCCGGGATCCGGCGCGGGAGGTGGTTCGGTGCGTCGCTATCAGGTGATTGCGTGGGCGGCATTGGCCTGGATCGTGGTGGGGGCGGCCCCGGCGTCCGCCGGGTGGGTCATCGATCAGGTGACGGGGGGCGGCGGCCGGGGCGGGCGGATGCAGGTGTTGATTCAGGCCAACCGGATGAAGAACGTCGTGCTGGGCACGGACGGGCAGCCGGCGATGGCCTTCATCGTGGACCTGGACGCCGAGACCATCACCCAGGTGGACTACCGTGGACAGCGGTATATGACGGCCACGATCCAGCAATACGAGCAAATGATGGGGGCCGCGCGCCTGGCGGCTTCGGGGCAGATGGCGGGAGCAATAGAACAGATGCAGGGGGTCTTGAAGGACATGCCCCCCGAGCGGCGCCAGAAGCTGGAGCAGATCATGCGTTCCCGGATGGGCCAGGCGGGCCAGGCGGCCCAAGAGTGCCAGGAGCCGCGGATCGAGGCGCGGCGCACGGACCAGCAGGCGAACATCGCGGGATACCCGGCGGTCCGCTTCGATCTGCTGGCGGAGGGCAGGCCGGATTCGGAGGTGTGGATCGCGCCGGGCATCACCGCCTGGAAGGAAATGGACCCGCAGAAGCTGGAGCGGTTCGCGGCGGAGATGGGGAAGCTGGCCGGCTGCGGCGCCGGCCGCGGCGGCGGTTTCGGGGCCGACCTCTCCCTGAAGCTGGCCGGTGAGGGGTACCCGGTGCGCTCGGTGCACCTGGCCAGCGGCGCCACCGTAGAGGTCGTGAAAGCCGAGAGCCGGGCCATCCCCGCCGCGGAATTCCAGCCCCCCACCGGCTTCACCCCCCAGACCCTGCAACGGCTGCTGGGCCAGTAAGGCGCCCTTCCCGTCCCAGTCCCCACCATTCACACATCGATAAGGGAAGTTGTTACGAAACTAAAGAAACGCGTCTCTCTTTGGTTCCTTAACAATGTCCCCTTGATTTCCTCCTGGGAGCAGATGGTGGGGGGCTTGGAGGTCAGATGCCCAGGGCTGTGGAATCGCCGCGGGGGTCGGCGGCGCCGATGAGGGCGCCGCTGTGCTCGTCCACCCCGATGGCGTGGCAGAAGCCCATCACGTGGTCCCAGGGTTCGATCTCGGCGACTCGGTGGCCCAGGGCGGCCAGCGTGCGGCCCGTGGCCTCGGCGAAGCGGGGCTCGATCCGCAAGCGGTCCGGGTCCTCGCCCAGGACGCGCGCGCCGTGCAGCCAGCGCGGGGCCTCGATGGCCTCCTGCAGGCTCGTCCCCCCGTCCAGCCAGTGGGTCAGCACGTTGCAGACGGTCTGCGGCTGCCCCCCCGCCCCCCGCGTCCCCACCACGGCGCGCACGCTCCCATCCCGCATCACCAGGCCGGGCATCAGGGTGTGCAGGGTGCGCTTGCCGGGCTCCAGCCGGTTGGCGTGGGCGTCGTCCAGCGAGAAGTGGCTGCCGCGGTTCTGCATCATGATGCCGGTGCCGTCGGACATCACGCCCGAGCCGAAGGAGCTGTAGAGGCTCTGGATGAGGCAGACCCAGTTGCCGGCGCCGTCGGCCGTGCAGAGGCAGACGGTGTCGCCGTCCAGGTCGCCGGAAGGGGCGGGGAGGGGCATGGCGCGGTTGCGGGCGATGAGGCGGCGCCGCGCGTTTGCGTAGGCCGGCGAGAGGAGCCGGTCGGTGGGCGCGGGCACGAAGGCCGGGTCCGTGACGTAGCGGTCCCGGTCCGCGAAGGCCAGCTTCTTGGCCTCGATCATCAGGTGCAGCCGCGCCACCTCATCGCCCCACATCGCCGCCAGATCGAACCCGCCCAGCAGGTTCAGCATCATCAGGAGGGCGATGCCCTGCGAGTTGGGCGGGCACTGGTACACGTCGTGGCCGCGGTAACGGACGTGGAGCGGGTCCACCCAGTCGCTCCGGTGTGCCCGCAGGTCCTCTTCCGCCAGCAGCGCCCCCTGGGGGGCCAGGCCGCGCACCAGGTCCCGTCCCAGGTCGCCCCGGTACAGGACCTCGGCGCCGCCCTCGGCGATCCGTTCCAGGGATCGCGCCAGGTCCGCGTTCACCAGCCGATCCCCGGGGCGCGGGGCCCCGCGCTCCAGGAAGGTGCGGGCGGCGGGCGGGCTCTTCAGCAGCAGGTCGCGGTTCTGCTCGATGTAGAGGGGGACCTCGGGAGTCATGGGGAAGCCCTCCCGGGCGCAGCGGATGGCCGGTGCCAACAGGTCCTTCAGGCCCATGGTGCCGCAGCGTCGCAGCGCCTCGGCCCACCCGTCCACGGCGCCGGGCACGGTGATGGTCAAGGGGCCGCGCGTGGGCATAGCGGCGTGCCCGCGGGCGCGGACGGCCTCGCGCGTGGCGGCGGCCGGCGCGCGCCCGGAGGCGTTCAAGGCCAGTACCCGCCGCTCGCGGGCCGAGTGGATCAGGAAGAAGGCGTCCCCGCCCAGGCCGCACATGTGCGGGTGCACCACCGCCAGGAGAACGTTGGTGGCCACGGCCGCATCCACCGCGTTGCCGCCGTTCTGCAGGGCGCCCACGCCGGCGAGGGTAGCCAGGGGGTGCGGCGAGACCACCATGCCGTGGAAGCCCAGGGTGTGCGGACGCCGGAACGCCATCACGTCTCCTTTCAGAGCGAGCTGATGGGCTGACGAGCTGATGAATGCAGTCGGGGGAATCCGGCTCGTCAGCTCATCAGCTTGTCAGCTTCGATGTCAGCCATGCGGCCGCGGCCTGCGCGGCCTGGGCGTTGAACTTCAGGTCCAGGTGGTTGAACCAGGAGGGCAGGTAAGCGAGGACGCCGGGATCCAGCTCGGCCGGGGCGTGCTGCCGCTCCGTCACCTCCAACACCTCGGCCCTGGGCAGCCGGGCCGCGGCGGCCCGGATGCCCTCGATGATGGTGGCGATGTCCCCCGCGGCGTGCATCAGGAGCTTGGGCTGGGGGC
>DASPOZ010000204.1:0-5195 GCA_035625755.1 Candidatus Sulfotelmatobacter sp. | reverse complement strand
AGAACTGGAACGTGATGTGCTCGGAGTGCCACTCCACGGGCGTCCGCAAGCGTTACGACCCGGAGCGCGACACCTACCAGACCACCTGGAGCGAGATCTCGGTGGGTTGCGAGGCCTGCCACGGCCCCGGCTCCCTGCACGCGGAGTGGGCGAAGAAGCCGGCCATGGGCCGGCCCCCCGTGGCGAACGCCGTGCTGACCGTGAAGACGTCCGGCCTCTCCAACCGGGACCTGGTGAACCTGTGCGCCCCGTGCCACGCGCGGCGCAGCGAGCTGCGGGACCTGGACCGGCCGGGGGGCGAGCCGCTGGACCTCTTCCTCCCCGTCCTCCTCGCCCCCGGGGTGTTCTACCCCGACGGGCAGATCCTGGAGGAGGATTACGAGTACCACTCGTTCCTCCAGAGCAAGATGTACGCGAACGGGGTGAAGTGCAGCGACTGCCACGACGTGCACTCGGCCAAGCGCCACAAGGAGGGGAACGATCTGTGCCTCCGCTGCCACCGGGCGGACACCTACGACACGCCGGCCCACCATTTCCACAAGAAGGTCTATCAGGGGCGGCCCAGCGAGGGGGCCTCCTGCATCGCCTGCCACATGCCCGGGCGCAACTACATGGTGGTCCACTTCCGCAGGGACCACAGCCTGCGCGTGCCGCGGCCGGACCTCTCCGCCCAGATCGGAACGCGCAATGCCTGCAGCCAGTCCGGCTGCCACGCCGACAAGCCGCTGCGCTGGGCCGTGGAGGCGTACAACAAGTGGTACGGCGTCAAGCGCAAGCCGCACTACGGCACGGTGCTGGCCGCCGCCCGGGAGCGGAAACCCGAGGCGCGCGGTGATCTGCTGGAGCTGGCCGCCGACCGCCTGCGGCCCGCCATCGTCCGGGCCACGGCCCTGGACCTCCTCTGGGTCTATCCCGGCGAGGACGGCACGCGGCTCCTCCAGCAGGCCCTGGGCGACGAGGACCCCCTGATCCGGCGCACGGCGGCGCACCATATCCGGTTCGCGGACCCGAAGCAACTCGTCAGGGTCCTGGCCCCGCTGCTCAAGGACCCCGTGCTTGCGGTCCGAACCGAGGCGGTGTCGCGCCTGGCCGAGGTGCCCCAGGGACTTCTCTCGGAGTCCCAGGCGCGCGACTTCCGCGCCACCCTGGAGGACTACCGGAAGGTCCTCGCCTACACCGCGGACATGCCGTCCGGCCGCTACAACTGGGCGATCCTCGAGCAGAACCTGGGCCGGCCGGACCTGGCGGAGAAACAGTACCGCCGGGCCCTGGCCATAGACGATCAGTTCTATCTCGCCCAGGTGAACCTCGCCCTGCTCCTGAACGGGCAGGGCAAGAACGCCGAGGCGGAGCGCCTGCTGCAGGCGGCCCTCCGGCTGAACCCCCGCAACGCCGACGTGGCCTTCAACCTGGGGCTGCTCCTGGCGGAGGAGGGGAAGACGACCGAGGCCGAGGCCGCCCTCCGCACCGCCCTGCGGGCGGACCCCGCCATGGCGCCCGCCGCCTACAACCTGGCGGTCCTCGTCGGCTCCAGGAACGGCGCGGAGGCGGTGGAGCTCAGCCGGCGGGCCGCCGAGCTGCGCCCCGAGGAGCCCCGGTACGCCTACACCCTCGCGTTCTACCAGCGCCAGCGGGGAGATGCGGCCGGCGCCGCCAGGACCCTGGAACAGCTCCTCCGGCGCCACCCGGCCTACGGGGAGGCCTATCTCCTCCTGGGGGAGCTCTACACCAGGTCGGGCAAGGTCCAGGAGGCCCGGCAACTCTTCGCGCGGGCCCTCACGGTGAAGGAATTGCCCGATGCCTACCGGAGCCGTATCGCCTCGCTTCAGGCAAGCCTGCCGCCGTCCGATGCGAAGCAGTGAGCGGAGGACAATCCGAAAGCCGAACCCCGCAATTCGAAAAGCACTTGAGGGTTCACAACGGCTGAAAAATCGAGGGGTTCGATCGCCACGGGGTGGGCCGCACGGGCGCGCCGAAGTCACGCTGAAGGCTTGGGTTTGACTTGCCCCTGGGTGAGACGATACACTTTCGTTCCTTCGCTCAGAGGGGATGGCTGGCGGCGATCCCGGCGGGGGCCGGGGCAGGGGAGGAGAGAGGGCGTGTCGAGGGGGATCCGCACCGCGCTCTATCTCGGGATGAGTCTGGCCGGGGGGGCCTGGACGGCCGGCGAGGCCGAGGCCGACCTTCCCCAATACTGCCGTGACCTGGCCGCGCAGTTCGCAACGGCCCCCGGCCAGTTGGGGCCGGATGCCGTGGCGGCCTTGAGGGCGTGCGAGGAGGCCGAGATTCAGCAGCGGTCCGGCGCGCCGGGCCAGGTCCCACCGCCCGCGCCGCAGCCAGACCCGGCCGGGGCCTCGCCCATCGACAAACCGGGGTGGGGCCAATGGTCTCCCCCGGCCCCCTGGAACGATGGCCAGGAAAAGTCCCAAACGTGGGGCGACTTCAAGAACCCGTAGGCCGGTTGCGCCCTCCCCCGGGACTGCTCTCGCGTAAAGGGGCCCCGTGAAGCTCGAGATGGCGATCCAGAAGGCCCGCGAGTTCTCGGAGCCGTTCCGCATCACCAAGGGCGGGAAGTTCCGCCTCAAAGATGTGGACCCGGGGGATACGCTGGGATATGGCACGGAGGACAAGCCGCACGCCAAAGAGGCCCTGGCCATGGGCATCGAGGCGCTGGCGGGCCTGCAGGACATGCTCTACGCCCAGGACCGCTGGGCCGTCCTGCTGATCTTTCAGGCCATGGATGCCGCGGGCAAGGACGGGACCATCAAGCACGTCATGTCCGGCGTGAACCCCCAGGGCTGCCAGGTGGTCTCCTTCAAGACGCCCTCGAGCCAGGACCTCGACCACGATTACCTGTGGCGGTGCATGACGCGCTTGCCCGAGCGCGGCCGCATCGGCATCTTCAACCGCTCCTATTACGAGGAGGTGCTGGTGGTTCGCGTTCACGACGAGCTCCTCCGCAGGCAGCGGCTCCCCGAGAGGCTGGTGACCAAGGATATCTTCGAGGACCGTTTCCAGGACATCCGCCACTTCGAGCGCTACCTCACCCGCAACGGCGTCGCCATCCGGAAATTCTTCCTCCACCTCTCGAGGAAGGAACAGAAGCGGCGGTTCCTCGAGCGGCTGGAGAATCCGGACAAATATTGGAAGTTCTCCGCCTCGGACGCCCAGGAACGCGAGCGCTGGGACGACTACATGGAGGCGTACGAGGACATGATCCGTAACACGGCCACGAAGTACGCGCCGTGGTACGTGGTGCCTGCGGACAACAAGTGGTTCACGCGCGTGGTGGTGGCGGCCGCCATCATCAGCGCCCTGAGCGAGCTCGATCTTCGTTATCCGGAGGTAAGCCCGGAGCAGCGGAAGGGGCTCGCGGCGGCGCGCCAGGCGTTGCTGGGGAACAAGGCGCGCCGGCAAAGCGGCGGCGCCTGAGGCATTCACGGGGCGGCGGCGGGCCGGGGACCCTGCGGGGGGTCCGCGGCCGGGGGCCGGAGGGGGAGGAGGGCCGGTATGCCGAGGCTGAGGCAGGGGGCGGCGCCTCGCAGGAGGCTGCGCGGGGCTGCGGCCGATGGGGCGGGGCCACCGCGGCGCACCCCGGCGCCCGCCGTACCCGAGGATGCGGGCCTCTATCTCAACCGCGAATTGAGCCTGCTGGCCTTCTTCCGCCGCGTCCTCGAAGAGGCCCAGGACGAGCGGAACCCGCTCCTGGAGCGCATCAAGTTCCTGTCCATCGTCGCCTCGAACCTCGCCGAGTTCTTCATGGTGCGCGTGGCCGGCCTCAGGCAGCAGGTCGCGGCCGGCGTGGTGGAGCGTTCCATCGACGGCCTGACGCCGGCCGAGCAACTGGCGGCGATACGTCAGGTGGCGGGGGAGTTGATGCAGGGCACGCGGGCGGTCCTGGGTCAGCTCCTGCCGCAGCTCGCCGAGTCCGGCATTCACATCCTGGAATACTCCGCCCTGACGGACCAGCAGCGGGCCGCGGCCGACGCGTACTTCGAGCGCGTGATCTTCCCCGTCCTGACGCCGCTGGCGTACGACCCCGGGCGTCCCTTCCCCTACATCTCCAACATGAGCCTGAACCTGGCGGTGCTGATCCGCGATCCGCTCGGCCGCGAGCGCTTCGCCCGCGTCAAGGTCCCCGATGCCCTGCCGCGGCTCGTCCCCATCGCCATGCCGGCCGAGGCCCCCGAGCGGGAGGGGGGCACGCCCCCCCTGACCATGGTGTGGTTGGAGCAGATCGTCGCGGCCAACCTGCCCCACCTGTTTCCCGGGATGGAGGTCGTCGAGTCCCACCCCTTCCGCGTGATCCGGGATGCGGAGATGGCCATCCAGGAACTCGAGGCAGAGGACCTGCTGGAGACGGTCGAGCGGAGCGTGTGGGAGCGGCGCTTCGGCTCCGTCGTGCGCGTCACCATGGCCCCCGACATCACGGCGCCCATCCGGGACCTGCTCATGGAGAACCTGGAGATCGCCCCGACCGACATCTACACGGTCACTCCCCCCCTGGGCATGGGCGACGTCAGGGAGCTGGCCGCGCTGGACCGGCCCGACTTGAAGGACCCCCCCTTCGTGCCGGCCCTCCCTCCGGCCCTGGGGGAGGAGGGCGGCATCTTCGCCACCATCCGCCGCCAGGACATCCTGCTGCACCACCCCTACGACTCCTTCGCGCCGGTGGTGGATTTCCTGCGGGCGGCGGCGCGCGACCCGAACGTGTTGGCCATCAAGCAGACGCTGTACCGGGTGGGCCGCAATTCGCCCGTGGTGGAGGCGCTGCTGGAGGCGGTGGGGAACGGGAAGCAGGTGGCGGCCCTGGTGGAGCTCAAGGCCCGCTTCGACGAGGAGAGCAACATCGAGTGGGCGCGGTCCCTGGAAAGCGAGGGGGTCCACGTCGTCTACGGGCTGCTGGGGCTCAAGACCCACTCCAAGGTCGCCCTGGTCGTTCGCCGGGAGGATGAGGGCATCCGCCGCTACGTGCATCTGTCTACCGGCAACTACAACCCCGCCACCGCCCAGGTCTACACGGACATCGGCCTGCTCACCTGCGACGAGGCCATGGGGGCAGACGCCTCGGACCTGTTCAACTACCTGACCGGGTATTCGGCCAAGCGGTCCTACCGGAAGTTCCTGGTGGCGCCCCTCAACATGCGGGAGGGCGTGCAGGCCCTGATCGAGCGGGAGATCGCGCACGCCGGCCA
>DASPOZ010000203.1:0-3978 GCA_035625755.1 Candidatus Sulfotelmatobacter sp. | reverse complement strand
TGGGAGGCTTGGCATCCGAACGGACAGGCCTACGAGGTCAGAGAGGCGGGAGCACGTCTTCCAGCGTGGGGTGGCCGATCTCCATGAGGTCGTAGCGGATGCGGGCCACCGGCCGATCGATGGTCATGACCCGCCGCAGGTCCACCGGCGTGCCCAGGATCACCGTGTCGCAGGGCGTGGCCCGGATGGTGGCCTCCAGTTCCCGCACCTGGTCCTGCCCGTAGCCCATGGCCGGCAGCACGCGCGTGATCTGGGGGTACACGCGGAACGTGTCCCGCAGGCTCCCCACGGCGTACGGGCGCGGGTCCACCACCTCGGCGGCGCCGAAGCGCTCCGCCGCCAGCTCGCCGGCGCCGTAGGGCATGCCGCCGTGGGTGAGCGTGGGGCCGTCCTCCACGATGAGCACGCGGCGGCCGCGGATGGCCCCCGCGTCCGGCACGGCGATGGGCGAAGCGGCCTCGATGAGGACGGCCCGCGGGTTGGCGCGGCGGGCCGCCGCCTTCACGGCGGCGATGTGCTCGGGGCGGGCCGTGTCCTCCTTGGCCACCACCACCACGTCGGCCAGCAGCAGGTTGGCTTCGCCCGGGAAGTAGGTGGTCTCGTGGCCGGGGCGGTGGGGATCCACCAGGCAGATGAGGAAGGCGGGGGCGAAGAAGGGCAGGTCGTTGTTGCCCCCGTCCCAGACCAGGACGTCGGCCTCGGCCTCCGCGGCGGCCAGGATGGCGGCGTAATCCACCCCGGCGAAGACGACGGTGCCCCGCTCCAGGTGCGGTTCGTACTCCTCCCGCTCTTCGATGGTGCAGGCGGCCCGGTCCAGGTCCGCCAGGGCCGCGAAGCGCTGGACACGCTGCGCCGCCAGGTCCCCGTAGGGCATCGGGTGGCGTACCACCACGGGGCGCCGGCCCCGGGCCCGGAGGATCTCCACCACCTTACGGGTGGCCGCGCCCTTCCCGCAGCCGGTGCGGACGGCGCAGACGGCCACCACGGGGCGGCGCGAGGCCAGCATGGTGCGGCGGCCGCCCAGCAACGTGAAGTCCGCCCCCGCGGCCACGCAGCGGCTGGCCAGGTGCATCACGTACTCGTGGCCCACGTCGCTGTAGGCGAAGACGACCTCCTGGACGCCCTCCTCGCGGATCAGCCGCTCGAGGTCCGCCTCGGGGTGGATGGGGATGCCGCTGGGATAGTGGGCCCCGGCCAGCTCGGGGGGATAGTGGCGGCCGGCGATGCTGGGGATCTGGGCGGCGGTGAACGCCACGACGCGGACGCCCGGATCATCGCGGAACGCCACGTTGAAGTTGTGGAAGTCCCGGCCCGCCGCCCCGAGAATCACGACCCGCCGTGGGATCATGCCCCCACCACGCGACCGACGGCCTCAGGCGGAGGCCGCGGGATCAGACGGCCCCGGGGGAACACCGTGGGCAAGGATCATCAGGGTCCTGCTTCTTCCTGCGGCGAGTGCTGCGCACGATTTGCACTCCATGGGGGCCATAGAACGCCATCACCCCAGGCCCACCCGTTCAGGGGGCCTGAATTCCCAGGCCTGCGAACCGCCAAGGCGTCAAGGGCGCCAAAGGGGTTCTTTAGGCGCCCCTGGCCAGGGGCGCGGCTCCGCCGATATCCCGCGATGCGTCGTGGCGAAGCCGCGCCGCCGCCCGCTCCGGGCGGCGGCGCCGATCGAAAAGCCTTGGCGGTTGAAGGATTCCGCAGCGCTCGTGGCCATGGCCGGAAGACCCCCGCGTGCCTATATTGAATAGACGTCGAGATATCGCCGCAGAAACGGACAAGGTCGGTGGCTCGAAGCCAGAGGGGGGGGAGAGGGCCATGCGAGTCAGTGAACTGATGAGTCGGGACGTGTCAACCATCGGGGAGTCCGACTCCTGCCACGAGGCCCTGGGGCGGATGCTCCGGCGGCGGGTACGCCACCTGCCGGTCGTGGCCCCCGACGGTATGCTGCAGGGCATCGTGACGGACCGGGACCTCCGCCATCATCTGTTCGCCCCGGGCGTGTTCGGGCACGTCGGGAACACCTCGGTGGAGACCCTCCTGAAGACGGTCCCGGTGAAACAGATCATGTCTGCCCCGGTCGTGTGCGTCAACCTGGCGGCCGACATGGCGGAGGCCGCGCGGCTGATGCGCGAGAACAAGATCGGATCGGTGCCCGTGGTGGAGGCCGGACGGGTCGTCGGGATCCTGACCGAGACCGACCTGCTCCGCCACATCGTCCGGGCCGACGAGCGGACGTGCCCGGAGGTGGAGGAGATCGTCGTCTCCTACCCCTAGCAGGCTGCTGAAAAAGGCCCAACATCTCTCCCGCTGCCGACGTTGCGGCAGCGGCCGGGGCGTTGGCGCGCTCGCGCCCTGGCTGGGGCGTGCGGTCCTCCCATTCCGCATTCCGCAATCCGCATTCCGCAATGGTAGGCGCCGCGCGCTCACCTCCCGGAATGCCCCATCGCAAGGCGGTGCTCCCACGGGCGCATCTGCAGGGCGATCCGCAACAAAAGGATCCCGAAGGCCACTGCATATGCTGCGATGAGCCACACCACCGCCAGTACCCCGGCGCCGGGGAAGGCGACGAGCAGGGCCCCCAGGGCCACGGAGCCCACCCCGCTGAGGGCCAACAGCCACACGCCGGCCATCACCCGCCACACCAGGACGGCGGCGACGATCTCGAACACACCGGTGAAGACCGCCCACACCGCGATGACGTAGAGCAGCCCGAAGATGGGAATCTCGGGCCAGACCAGGGCCACCACCCCCACCGCGATCCCGACACCGCCCTCCGCCAGGAACGGCCACCAGCGCATCTGCCATCGCGCCGCCCGCACCGCGCCGATGGCGGCCAGGATGCCATCCACCAGCGCGTAGACCCCGAACAGTTCCACGAGAAGCGTCAGGGTCATCCCCGGCCACACAAAGATCCCCACGCCGAACAGGAGGGCGAAAAGGCCCCGGAGCGCCACCGTCCACCAGTGCCGGAAGAACATGGAGACCTCCCTCCCCTATCCCCGCTGCCCGCCAGAGCGCCGCGCCCGTCAGCCTTCGAGGTCGCGGCGCATGGACTGGAACTGCTCGCGGGTCAGATCCCCCCTGGCGTACCGCTCCTTGAGGATCTCCAGGGCGCGGTCGCCGCGTTCCGCGCGCGCGCCCGGCCCGGACCGCCCGAACATCCAGCGCAGGAGGGCGATCAATGCCCCGATCACCAGCGCCCAGAAGAGGAGCATGAAGACCATCATGCCCACCCCCCAGACGCCCCACCACATGTGCCATCCCCAGGGGCCTTCGCCCGAACCCCACTGCACGGTGGCAGCCGGTCCCGCCAAGACGCTGAGCATCGGTGTTCCCTCCAGTCCCGCCTGACGCGGCACGTGCGCATGCGCGCGGGGCGCTAGGCCTTCGGGGCGGGGCGCGGGGCGGAGCGGCGGAGACGCGCCAGGTGCACCCACGCAGAGAGAGCGACGCCGGCGGTGGCCACCACCCAGTGGACCGAAACGCTCACCACGCCGTCGGGCACGCCCACGCCCAGCAAGACACCGAGGCCGAGCAGCAGCGAGGCCCCCAGGTCGGCCCCGCCGCCCCGGCGCACGTGGGCGACGATGGAGAGGATGGCCGCCACAATGGCAACGGCCGCGTGGGGCACCGGGCCGGTGCGTGAGGAGAAGAACCCCAGGGGGATCGCCGCCAGCAAAGCGAAGGTGGCAACGAGGCTCAGCGGGCGGAGCCAGGGCGCTGGTCGGGCCACGGCTGTTTCAGTAGGCCGCTGAAAAAGGCCCAGCATCTCTCCCCGCTGCCTCGGCGGCAGCAGGTGAGGCGTTGGCGCGCGCGCGCGGGGCTGCGGCGTACGGACCACCCATTCCGCATTCCGCAATCCGCAATCCGCAATGGTGGGCGCCGCCTTGCATCGGGGTCTTTTTGAGCAGCCTGCGGAAGAGCCGGTTCATGAGTGCTGTGTCAGCGCTGGGGCTCGGGTCCGGACCCGCG
>DASPOZ010000202.1:0-7806 GCA_035625755.1 Candidatus Sulfotelmatobacter sp. | reverse complement strand
TGCTCGTGAGCAGATACGGAAATCTCTCGGGGGTGTATATCATTCCCCTGACCCAAGTTTTCAGAGAGCAACGAGACCCCTCCAGTCTCTTTCTCGCCAAACCGAAAAATGAGATCCACTGGAATGCGAAAGGTGAGAGCTTGGTCGAAAGTACGTTGAGGCGGCTCCTGCTCAGCAAGCTACCCGAGCTGGAACGGGCCGGGAGGCAATGACCGTCCGAGCGTCTTGTAACCCCCCGCGTAACAGTGAGAGGATTGGTAAAGGGCATGGGGGCAGGAGGAGAACGCCGAGGAGTTCGCGACGACCTACGCTCAGCGCGGCGGGGGGTGGGCCCGCCTCGGCGCCCGGCTCTCCCGGCTGGGGGAACCTCTCGACGCGGGCGGTTGAACTAGCCGTCCCAACCTCTGGCGCGGCCGAGGATCGAACGAGCGGAAGCAAGGGCAGCATTGGAGCGCGGTGTGACACATGTGCCGGGGGCCCGCGCGGTGGGATTGGCCCTCCTCTTGGCAGGGGTCACCGTGGGCCCAGCCTGGTATCTCCTCATCCCGCCGGTGGGGACAGATGACGTCGCAAACGGCCCAGCGCCGTTAGGCAGGTGGGCCGCGCTCAGCACCTACGACACTCGCGAAGAGTGCGAGGCGGCCCGTGTCCGGGCGGGGGAATGGGCGCAACAGCTCCTTCAACGTGACAGGTCGCTGGGAGCCTACGGCTACGCGCAATGCATCGCCGCCAACGACCCCCGTCTCCTGTCAGAGTAGCTCCCGGGGTGGAGGCCGATCCAAAACCCGACCTGCCATGCGTGGCCCGGCAGCGGCTGTGGCTGGGACCGGGCTTTGGGGACCTTGCCGATTTCGACAAGTAAAGCAAATGGCTCGCCTTACGTCGCAAGGTCCTGGGGTTCAGGCGGGGTGGGCAACGTCCTGGGCTCGACGCGGCCCGGGAACTCGCACCGGGGGGCCCAGAGATCGGCGGGATGTTGAGGGGGGCGGAGGGCTGGGCAAGGTGGGAGCGATGCTTCACGTCGGACCACCAGGAGGTGTGGGGCTGGTGCCGGGGGCGGGAGTCGAACCCGCACGTGCCGTGAGGCACACAGGATTTTAAGTCCCGGGCGTCTGCCAGTTTCGCCACCCCGGCCCGGCACCCGCTAGTAAACCGTCGGCCGCCCGTTCGTGTCAAGCCGGCTGAAGAAAAACGACGGCCCAGGGAGCCTGCTCCCGGGGCCGTCGGCCTTTCAGTGGGTCCGGCGCCTACTGCACCATCCCCAGGGCTTCCTTGGCGTGCGCCACGGAGTCGGTGTGCTGGCCGGCATCGTGTTCCTTCTGGGCCTGGTCCACGAGGGCCTTGGCCTTCTGGATCACGTCCGCCGACTTGGTCTTGCCCTGCTCGGCCTTCTCGATGGCCGCCTTGGCGTCCTTGATCCTCGCCGGGCACTCCTTGGCGAAGGCCGGGGCCGCCATCAGCACGAGGGCGAACGCCGCAATCATGGCTGCGATCCGCTTCATTCTCCAATCACCTCCTTCCGTTGAGGCATTTGACGCAGAAGCCTTCCCGAATATTCTCAGGGCGCCGGCACGCTGCTCACCCCTGCGAAGGCCGCAGGCCGTGCCCCAGTTCCCGGGCCCTTCCAGCAGGTTGCAGGAAAACGGGCCCTTTGCAGGCTGCTCGAACAGGTCCAGATGCAAGGCGGCGGGCGATGCGAGGTACGAGACGCACTTGGGCCGTACGTCGCAGTGCCGCGCGAGCCCGCCAACGCCCCACCCGCTGCCGCCGAGGCAGCGGGGAGAGATGCCGGGCCTTTTTCAGCAGCCTGCTAGGCAATAACGGCGGGGCCGCCCCTGATGCAGGCGGCCCGGCCGTCGGGAGACCGTGGAGGCGCGGGGCGGAATCGAACCGCCGAATCGAGGTTTTGCAGACCTCTCCCTTAGCCACTTGGGTACCGCGCCGGTCGTGGAAGCGTAGGGTAACAGGACCTCCGGAGTTCTGCAAGCAGTGGCAGCCTCACGGCCCAGTCTCCTGAGTCAGAAGCCCCCTGACGGATCGTTCCCGTTCCCGTACCCGTTCCCGTGCCCGGGCCTGATCCGGGAAACGTCCTTTGCTACGGCCGGGTGTGCCTGGGCGTCTCGGCGGGAACGGGAACGGAGAGTAAGGGCTTTTGGGACCCAGGAAACTGGATCCAAGTATCATGTTCATAGGTCGTCTGGGTGGCCGTCCTTGGCCTCGGGCGGCGCGATCACCCGGAGGGCCCGCGGCAGGATCTCCAGCCGGAGGGGGGTTTCGCCGATGGGTTCGCCGTCCGCGTAGAGGACGCACGGCGGGTCCGCCCGCACCTCGAGGAACGGCGTGTCCCACAGCTCCACCGCAGGGTGGCTGACGTGGCGGCCGGCGATCACCCGGGGGAGCAGCCCCAGCACCGCGTAGCGGGGCATGTCCCGGATGATGCAGACGCGGAAGAGGCCGTCGTCCGCCAGGGCGCCCGGGGCGATCCGTATGCCGCCCCCGTAGGTGCCGATGTTGCCCGTGGCGGCCAGCAGGATGGGCCCCCGGTAGGATCGGCTGGCCCCCCGGATCTCCACCACCGGCGGGCGGTACCGGGGCAGGGCCAACACCGTGGCGACGACGTAGGCGGCCCTCCCCTGCAGGATCCAGAGGCCGCGGGCCGCGCGGGCGCTCACCGCGGCGTCCAACCCCAGGGTGGCCACCGTGGCGAAGCGCCGGGCCCCGGCCGCCCCCACGTCGAGCCGGCACGTGTGGCCGGCGGCCAGCATGCGCGCCCAGGCCGCCGGATCGCGCGGCACGGCCAGGGTGCGCGCCAGGTCGTTCCCCCGGCCCCCGGCGGCCACGGCCAGCCGCCCCGGCGTGCCGGCCAGCGCCTGGACGACCTCGTTCACGGTCCCGTCCCCGCCGCAGACCGCCACCGCGTCCATCCCCTCCGCCAGGGCCGCGGCGGCGAAGGCGGTGGCGTCCCCGGGCCGGGCGGTGACCCGCCGCGCCACGGTGATGCCGCAGGCTACGAGCTCGGGCTGGAGCCGCTCGGCCAGCCGGAGGCCGCGCCATCCCCCCGCCACGGGGTTCACCACCAGGGCCACCCGGCGCACCGGCCGGATCTCCCCGGCCTCGGCGGCCCTCGCCAGCGACGATGGACGCCCCGCCCCCATCACTCCGCAAGCCCTCGCGTACGCCCCCGCCGTCAATCGCCCGGGGGGATCAGCTTGCCGGGGTTCATGATGCCCTGCGGGTCCAGCCCCGCCTTCAGGCCCCGCAGGGCCCGCACGCCCGTCGGGGTCACCTCCCGCTCGAACCAGTCCTGGTGCTCGATGCCCACGGCATGATGGTGGCTCAGCGTCCCGCCGTGGGTCACGAAGGTCTCCGTGACCAGGCGCTTGTACCGGTAGTACTCCTCCAGCTCCTTGCCCGGGGTCATGTGCGCGGCGAAGGTGAAGTAGAGGCTGGCGCCCGTCTTGTACGTGTGGGAGATGTGGCAGCCGAGGTAGAACCCCTTGCCGTCGGCGCGAAAGCGGTCCTCCAGCGTCTTCTTCGCCCCGTGGTACAGCGGCAGGAGGTTGGACCAGACGGTGGAGGTCTCGGCCACGTCCGCCATCACCCCGTAGTCCATCACGTAGTCGCGCAGGTAGGGCAGGTTGTACTTCTCGCGCGACCACGAATCGCCCACCTTGGTCCCCAGGTGGAACCCCTGGTGCCGCTTCAGGATGCGGAAGGCGCCCGCGCGCAGCGCCGCCACCGCGGCCGGATCGCCCTCGAAGCCGGTGATCATGAGGCACGGCGCGCCGTAGCCCCTGCCGGCCAGGTATCTCTTGAACGCCCGGGTGACGAGGCGCTTCAGGCCCGCGTCCGGCGACTTCATCTGGAAGGCCAGCTCCGTCTCCCGCGCGTCCGAGAGGCGGAAGAGGCTGGGGGGGAAGCCGCCGGTGACGCACTCGTAGATGGCGGCGTGCCCCGCCTCGAAGGTGGGGAACAGGAAGCCGTGGTACGACCGCACCGGCGGGTTCCGGTGCACCCGCATGGTGGCCTCGGTGATGACCCCCAGCACCCCCTCCGAGCCGACGGCCACCTGGTTCAGGTCCGGCCCCGTGGCCGCCCTGGGCGCCGGGCGCGTGGTGAGGGTGCCCAGGGGCGTGACCATGCGGAGCGCCACCACCATGTCCTCGATCTTGCCGTAGGCGTCCGACTGCATGCCGGCGGATCGGGTGGCCAGCCACCCGCCCAGGCTGGAGAATTCGAAGGAGTCGGGATGGTGCCCCAGCGACCAGCCGCGCCGCTGGAGCTCCTGTTCCAACGTGGGGCCCAGGGCCCCCGCCTCGATGGTGGCGGTCTGGGACTGCTCGTCCACGGCCAGGACGCGGGCCATGTCCCGCAGGTCCAGCGAGACCACCATCCGCCCGGACCGGTCCACGGGGTTCACGCCCCCCACGATGTTGGTGCCGCCCCCGAAGGGGATCACGCACACGTTGTGCCGCTGGGCCTCGAAGACCACGGCCTCCACGTCGGCGTGGCCCTCGGGCAGGATCACCACGTCGGGCGCCCGGTCCACCTGGCCCCGGCGCACGCGCAGCAGGTCCGGGTAGCTCTTGCCGTACGCGTGCAGCAGCCGCTCGTCCTCGCCGCGCGCGATCCGGCCGGGCCCCAGGGCCTTTTCCACGGCGGCCAGGAAGCCCTGGTGGATCACCGGCTTGTCCAGGACGATGGCGCTGCGGGGCACGGGCCTGGTCGGGCGGGCATCCGGGGGGATGCCCAGCTCCTGGCAGATCCAGGGCCACAGGTTCGGCTTGTGCTGCATGGGGAACTCGACGCCCTCGCTCCCCCACCCCCACCACTTCATCATGACGGCGCCCCCAATCCCCGGTGCCGGTTCAGCCGCCGCGTCAGCAGCGCGGCGAGCCGCCGGGGCACAACCTTCGCGGCCAGCACGTAGAGGCGGTTGATCCCGCCGGGCACCACCACCGCCTGGTCCCGGAAGAGCCCGCGGCAGGCGATGGCGGCCACCGTTCGCGCGTCCATGGACAGCCGGGACGCCTTCTCCCGCATCCCCGCCCGGGTGCGGAAGGCCGTGGCGGTGATCCCCGGACAGAGCACGGTGACGGACACCCCGGTGCCCTCCAGCTCCGCCGCCAGCGACTCCGAGAACGAGAGGAGGAACGCCTTGCACGCCGCGTAGACCGATTGCAGCGGCACCGGCGCGTACGAATAGACCGAGGCGACGTTCAGGATCCTCCCCTCGCGCCGCCGGAGCATCCCGGACAGGCAGGCCTTGGTGAGGACCAGCAGGGCGTGGATCTGCACGTTGACCAGGGCCAGTTCCTGCGCCAGATCCGTCTCCGCGAAGCGGCCGTGGACGCCGAACCCGGCGTTGTTCACCAACACGCTGATAGGGATCGCCTCGCGTTCCAGCGCCGCGCGGGCCTCGTGGGCCGCGGCCGGATCGGCCAGGTCACCGGCCAAGACCCGGGCGGCGGTCCCGTGGGCCCCCGCCAGCTCCCGGGCGAGCTGCGCCAGCCCCTCCGCGTTCCGCCCCAGGAGGACCAGGTCGTATCCGCGCCCGGCCAGCTCGCGCGCCAGGGCCATCCCGATGCCCGACGAGGCGCCCGTGACCAGGGCCCACCGCCGCTGCGCTCCGCTCGTCACGGGTCGCCTGCCGCCGACCCGCGACCCGGGACCCGGGACCCGGGACCGCGGCGGAGCAGGTCGGCGATGGCGGCGCGCACCCGATCCACCACATCGCGGTAGCGCGCGTAGGGCGTACGGTCATCACCCTCTCCCTCCCCGCCGCCGGCGGGGCCGGGCACGATGGGAGGCCCGAAGGTGACGCGCACCGGGTGCCGGCGCGGCAGCGCCCGCCCCACGGGCAGAGCCGCGAAGGTGCCCTCGATGGCCGTGGGGACGATGGGGATGCCCAGCTCCACCGCCAGGACGCCGACCCCCGCCCTGAAGGGCTGCAACGCCCCCGTCCGGCTGCGCGTCCCCTCGGGAAAGATGAGGAGGGAGCGCCCCATCCCGATGGCCTCCCGGCAGAGGCGGAGCCCCTCCAGGAAATCGCCCTCGCGATCGAACGGGATGATGGGGAGGGCCCGCGGCAGGATCGCGCGCTTCCAGGCCCGGTCGAAGAAGTAATCGCGCGCGCCCACCAGGGCGATCTCGTCCGCCCGCTCCCCCAGCGCCGCCAGCACGGCCAGGGTATCCAGGTGGCTGGCATGGTTGGCCGCCAGCAGGAAGGGGCCCTTCGGCGGGAGGTGTTCCAGGCCGTCGCCGGCCATCCCGCAATAGCCCCCGAGGAGCCCCCGGGCCGCCCCCAGGGCGAGCCGGAACATGGCGGGGCGGGGCACCGGCTCGGCGGCGCCCGGGCCGCCGCCCGGCCGCTCCAGGAGCTGGCGCCACGTGGGGCCCATGGCCCCCGTCCCGGCGGAGGCCCTGCCCGCCTCGCGGCGCGCCAGGGCCAGCAGGTCCTCCACCGTCTGCAGGCGCGCGGCCCACGCCTCGGAGAGCGGCCTGCCCCGTTGCGAATCCAGATACGCCAGAAGCTCCACGCGCATCAGGGAATCGAACCCCAGGTCCCGCTCCAGGTGCGCCTGGGGCGAGAGGCGGCCCGCCGGGATCCCCACCAGGCGGGCCAGCAACGCCAGCATGGCCTGCTCCGCCGGGCTGGCCCCCGCGCGCCCGCCGCCTTCACCCCCGGGCCCGGGGGCGCCCTCGCCGGCGGCGGCCCCCTGGAGGAGACGCCGCACCTCCCCCCGCTTGACCTTGAGGGTGGGTGTCTTGGGAAGTTCGCCCGGCAGGAAATGCACGCGCTGCACCCGGCGATGGCTGGGCCCCGCCTGGGAGCGCGCATCGATGGCCCGCAGGATCTCCTCCCGGTCCACCCCGGCGTCCCCCCCGGGCACCACGGCCAGGTGCACCTCCTCGCCGGGCCCGCCGGGCCGCGGCATCCCCACCACGCAGGATTCCCGCACGCCCGGCAGGTCCTTATAGAGGCCCTCCACGTCTTCGGGGGAGAGGGTCACGCCCGCCGGGGTGACGATGACATCCTTCAGCCGGCCGGTGATGTACATGTAGCCATCGGCCCCGCGGCGGCCCAGGTCCCCCGTGCGCAGCCATCCGTCCCGCAGGGCCGCCTCCGTCAGCTCCGGCTGCCCGAAGTAGCCGCGCATGACGTTGGCCCCCCGCACCACGATCTCCCCCACGCCGTCGGGATCGGGGTTCTCGATGCGCACCTCCACGTCGGGCAGCGGGAGCCCCACCGAGCCGCGCTGCGGGAGCGCCGGCGGGTTCACCGTGACCACCGGCGCGGCCTCGGTGAGGCCGTAGCCCTCGCAGAGGGTGAAGCCCATGGCGCGGAACCGGTCGAACAGTTCGGGGTCCAGCGCGGCCCCGCCGCTCACCAGCAGGCGCACCCGGCCGCCGAGGGCGCGGTGCACGTGCCAGTGGAGGGCGCGCCGCGCGCGCATCCCCGAGACGGCGCCCAGGCCGGCGAGGGCGCGGGCCGCCCGCCGGGCGCCGGGCCCGGCCGCGGCCAGGCGGTCCTCGACCCCCTGCGCCAGGAGCTGGTAGAGGCGGGGCACCCCCAGGAGCATGGTGATGCCGCGTTCCCGCATGGCCGCCAGGATCTGGGCCGAGCCCACGCTGGGCAGGTAGGTGATGCGGGCGCCCACCCAGAGGGGCCCCAGGAACCCGCACGTGAACTCGAAGGCGTGGTGGAGGGGCAGGACCGACAGGACCCGATCCTCGGGGGTCGCCCCCAGAAGCTCGGTCACCGCCCGCACGTTGGCCAGGAAGTTGCCGTGCGTGAGCATCACC
>DASPOZ010000201.1:0-2114 GCA_035625755.1 Candidatus Sulfotelmatobacter sp. | reverse complement strand
CGGCGAAGGTGTAGGTGCCGTCGGGGATGGCGGCGATGAGGCCCCGCGCCTGGGCCTCGGCGTAGTCCAGCACGCCCGCCATGCCGGCCCGGAACGCCGCCAGGCCGTGCTTCTCCACCAACTGGTGGACGCGGCGCTCGGCCGTGTGCAGCGCGCCCAGGAGCGCCTTCAGGTCGCCCCAGTTCTGGGCCGGGATGCGGGTATTGGCCAGGACGATGCGCAGGACGGCTTCGTTCATGCGCCCGCCCTCCACCAGCTTGACCGGCGGGATGATCACGCCCTCCTGGTACTGTTCGTAGGCGGACATGGCCACGCTGCCGCCCACCATCCCGCTCACGTCCGTGAAGTGGATGAAGGTCCACCCGTAGCAGACCAATTCCCCGTGGAAGAAGATGGGCTTCCAGGCGAAGATGTCCGGCAGGTGGGTGGAGAGGCCGCCCGTGGAGACCGGATCGTTGGCGATGCAGACGTCGCCCTCGCGCGGCTCGCCCACCGCCCGCAGGCAGTCTTCCACCGGCCAGCCCACCTGCAGCCAGATGCCGATCCGGCTGTGGGCCGCGAAGACCTCGGCGCCGGCGCCGCCGGCGCCCGGTGCCACCAGGCAGGCCGAGAAGTCCGCCGTCTCCTTCACGAAGACGGTGTGCCCCGCCCGCATGATGGCGTGGCCCATCTCCTCCACCGCGCCCTCGAACTGGTTCCGGAAGATCTCGACGGCGACCTTGTCCATGCTGGGGTTGCTTCCCGCGCTCGCTCCTCGCAGGGGCCGGCCTTCAGGCCGGCCCGCCCGGCAGCGGTGTCCTGCGCGGGCGAACCTGAAGGTTCGCCCCTACGTACCGACCGAGGCTTCAAGAGGGAATCGAATCACTCCCACTCGGCGATCACGGTGTGATAATCGTCCACCCGCGCCGTGAAGCCGGGCGGGATGTAGATGGTCGTGTCGTACTGTTCCACGATGCACGGGACCTGGAGGCGCTGGCCGGGGCCGAGGGCCGCGCGGTCGTACACCGTCACGGTGGCGGTTCCCTCTGGCGTCCACGCGCCGCGTCGCCGCGTCGCCCCCTCGCCGCGTCGCGTTTTCCAGCGTACGTTGCCCAGGCGGGGCTTGGCGGCCGCGCCCACCACCTGCACCCGCAGGTCGATGAACTCCACGGGGGCGGCCGCGTCGCTGTGGCCGTACACGGCGCGGTGCCGGTCGTGGAAGCGGGCCAGGAGGGTTGCCTTGGCCTCGGCGCGCCCGCCGTCCAGCCACACCGGCACCTCGTAGGACTGCCCCGCGTAGCGCATCTCGGCGCCCCGCAGGAAGCGGGTCTCGGCGAACGTCAGTCCTTCCTCGTCCAGCCAGGCCCGGGCCTGCGCCTCCAGGGCGCCGAAGACGCCCTCCAGTTCGTCGGCCGGCAGGCGGGCGGCGCCCCGGTAGAAGGTGCGCACGAAGTCGGCGCGCGCATCGGCCACCAGGCATCCCAGGGCGCAGAACGCCCCGGGCGTGGGCGGCACGATGACGCGGCGGATCCCCACCTCCTGGGCCAGAAGGCAGGCGTGGGTGGGGCCGGCCCCGCCGTAGGCCAGGATGGCGAAGTCTTTCGAGTCCGCGCCGTAGCGGGCCATCAGGGGAACGAACTGTGCGTACATGTTCGACGTGGCCACGCGGAGGATGCTGGCCGCGGCGGCGGGCCCCTCGAGCCCGAGGCGCCGGCCCAGGGCGGCCACGGCGGACCGCCCCCGCTCCGCGTCCAGACGGAAGGTGCCGCCCAGGAACCGGTCCGGGTCGATGATGCCGAGGGCCACGTAGGCATCGGTCACCGTGGGCCGGTCGCCGCCGCGGCCGTAGCAGGCCGGGCCGGGGTCCGCACCGGCGCTCTGGGGACCCACCTTCAAGACGCCGGCGGCGTCCACCCAGGCGATGGAGCCGCCCCCGGCACCGATGCAGTGCACGGCCACGGCGGGGAGCACCACCGGGAAATCGCCCACGGCGCTCTCGGTGGAACTGGGCACCTCGCCGCCCATCACCACGGCCACGTCCGCGCTGGTGCCTCCCATATCGAAGCCGATCAGTTCGCGGTAGCCGGCCTGCCGCCCCAGCGCCGCCGCGGCGATGACGCCCGAGGCGGGGCCCG
>DASPOZ010000200.1:0-4452 GCA_035625755.1 Candidatus Sulfotelmatobacter sp. | reverse complement strand
GACCCCTGCGATGTCGGCCACGAGGTTCATCTGCATGATGAGGACGCCGAGGCCCGATTCGCCCCCCAGGAACTCGCCCACGATGGCGCCGATCAGGCTGTACACCACCCCCAGCTCGAGGCCCGCGAAGATGAAGGGGAGCGCCGTGGGGAATTGCACCATCCGGAACGTCTGCCACCGGCTGGCCGAGACGACCCGCATGAGCTCCAGACGGTCCTCGGGCACCGAGCGGAGCCCGACGAGGGAATTGACCAGCAGGGGGAAGAAGGTGATCAGCGCCGCGATCAGCACCTTGGACGTCAGGCCGAACCCGAACCAGATCAGGAACAGCGGGGCCACCGCCACCTTGGGAAGCGCCTGGAACCCGACGATGAACGGAAGGAACGTCTTCTCCAGCAAGCGGGATTGCGCCAGGGCCGTCCCCAGCAGGATGCCGGTCGCCGAACCGAGCAGGAAGCCCAGCAGCGTCTCGGCCCCGGTGTGGGCCGTGTGGAGCAGATACCCTTCCCGGCTCCCCACCGGCGTCGCGAACCCCCGCACCAGCGCCACCACGATGCGCGAGGGGGGCGGCAGCACGTAGGCGGGCACCTTGAGCAGCCGCACCGCCAGCTCCCAGCCCACGACCAACGCGATGGCGACCGCCGGCACGGACGCCAGCTCGGGCCGCTGCCGCAGGCGCGCCGTCATGCGATGCCCCCCTTCGTCCCGAACAGACCCCGGATCCGGCGCGTGTGGTTGCCGAAACGGTCCGTGCCCATCAGGTCCAGGTCCCGGTCCGGGGGGAGGTCCACGTCGAGGATCTCCACGACCCGCCCCGGCCGGGGGGAGAGGATCAGCACCCGCTCCGCCAGGAAGACCGCCTCGGGGATCGAGTGGGTGATGAAGAACACCGTCTTGCCGCTCTCCCGCCAGATCCGCCGCAGCTCGAGGTTCATGGCCTCGCGGGTCATCGCATCCAGCGCACCGAACGGCTCATCCATGAGCAGGATCTGCGGATCGGTGATGAGCGCCCTGGTGATGGCCGCCCGCTGCTCCATCCCGCCGGAGAGTTCCCGCGGGTACGCCCCCTCGAAGCCCCCGAGGCCGACCATCTGCAGCAGGGCGCGGCCGCGCTGCGAGGCCGCGGCCAGGTCGCCCCCCTGGACCTGTGCGGGTAGCAGCACATTCTGCAGGACCGTTCGCCACGGCAGCAGCACCGGATTCTGAAAGACCACGCCGATGTCCCGCCGCGGCGACGTGACGGGGGTGCCGCGCAGGGTCACGGAGCCGCCGGTCGGCCGCAGCAGGCCCGCCAGGATCTTCAGCAGCGTGGACTTCCCGCAGCCGGAAGGTCCCACGACGGTGAGGAACTCTCCCGGGCGGATATCGAGGCTCACATCCTCGAGGGCCAGGACCTCGTCCCCGCCCACCCGCGGGTAGGCTTTCCTCAGGCCGCGTATCGCGATGAGCGCCTCGCCCCACGCCTCCCTTCCCTTCGACGGCGAAACCGGTGACCCGCCTGGCTTCGGTGCCGTCACGAAGATGGCCTCCTCCCCTACGAGCCGCCGGGGTGCGGGGTCGGGCCCCATTCGCCCCGCGCATTCTGGGCTTGACAGTTCCCGGCGGAGGCGTTACTCAACACAGTGCACCGGCGGCCGGCGGCGGCGCGAGGGACGGAAAGGCGCGGGATGCGGATCGCGATCCGGTTCGAGGGGGCCGACGGCCCCGTGGCGTTCGAGTGCGCGCGGCGGGATTACCCGGCCTCGTTCGAGGTGCCCCCCCTGGTGCGCGAGCACGCCCGGCGCTTGGGGGTCCGGCCGGCCGGGGCGCTGGAGCCCGTGGCGTTCCTGCACTACGAGGTGCGCGGCCCGGAGGACCTGCTGGCGGTGAACGCCGGCGACGCCAAGGTGCTCTGCGCCAAGCTGGGCGAGGGCGAAGCCTCCGCTGCCCCGTCCAGCGGCGGCCTGCTGAACATCCCCAAGGTACCTTCGTAGTAGGATGCTGAAAGACTCTCTTTTGCCCAGGCTGCTCAAAAAGGTCCAGATGCAAGGCGGCGCGCGATGCGAGGCGCGAGGCGTACTTGGTGCGTACGTCGCAGCGTCGCGCGAGCGCGCCAACGCCGCAGATGGGCCTTTTTCAGCAGCCTGTTAACCGCCAAGGCGCCAAGGGCGCCAAGAAGAGCGGCGCCGGCCGCCCGAGGGCGGCCGGCGTTCTTTCGTCCTCCTTGGCGCCCTTGGCGCCTTGGCGGTTCAAACGAAGTCCAGCCCCAGATCCTTCAGCTTGGCCGGCGTAGGCACGCCGTCCTTCGACCAGCCGCGGAGGGCGTAGTACTCGTCCAGCATGCCGTCCAGTTGCGGCTGCGGGCAGTAGCAGCCCTGGGAGGCCCCCTCGGGGATCGGCTCGTTCTTCACCCGCCACGGCAGGTCGTCGTCCTTGCGGCGCACGCCCTCGCGCACGTTGACGGCGCGCTCCAGGTTGCAGATCCGCTCCCCCACCCGCTCCAGCTCCGCCGCGTCCACCCCCCACCCGGTGATGTGGTTCACCATGGCCGCGTACTTGTCATTCAGGTACAGCCCGTACCCGCCCCGCTCGGAGGTGAAGCGGCACTGCACCAGCGAATCGTCCACCGCCGTGAAGTGCTGCGACCGGATGGCGAAGGCCGGCTTGCCCTCGGGGCTGCGCTTATCGAAGTCGCCGGCGTACTGGGGGGTGGGGCGGGTGTCGTGGTGGCTGCCGCCCCTGCTGGCGGTGGCGTAGCCGATGCTCATGCCCTTGAGGGCCCGGGCCGAATGGGCCGGCATCTCGAGCCCCTTCACGGCGTAGAGGTACTTGGAGGCCTCCGGCCCCAGCCTCTCGGCCAGCCGCCGCGACCCCTCGGCCAGCGCGTCGCCGAAGCCTTCCCGGCGCGCCGTCATCTCCACCAGGCGCAGGATGGTCCTGTGGTCGCCCCAGCGCAGATCGATCCCGCCCGTGTCCGCCGCCGTGAGCAGGCCGCGCTCGAAGCACTCCATGGCGAAGGCGATGGTGACGCCCATGCTGATGGTATCCAGGGCGTACTGGTCGCACAGCTCCTCGGCCTTGATGATGGAGGCGGCGTCGCTGTTGCCCGTCATGGACCCGAAGGCGTAGATGGTCTCGTACTCGGGCATCTTCCAGCGCAGCCCCTCGAACTCCCCCTCCTTCACCACGAACTGCTTCCCGCAGGCGACGGGGCACTTGTTGCAGGTGGTGTCCTTCTCGAAGTACACGTCGCGATACCGCTCGCCGCAGATGGCCTCGGCCTGGGCGAACACCTCGGTGCGGTTGTTGAAGCTGCCCAGCCCCCCCAGCTTGTTGATCCCGTGCACCAGGACGGGCGTGCCGTACTTGTTCAGCATGGCCGTGCCCTTCTTGGTGTCCTCGCGGGTGGAGTCCACGAAGGCCTTGAGGCCCTTGGGGTCCGCCACCTCGGTCTTGCGGGACCCCTTCACCACGATGGCCTTCAGGTGTTTGGAGCCCATCACGGCCCCGTGGCCGCCGCGCCCCGAGATCCCCTCGCGGCTCTTCCAGTAGTGCGAGAGGCCGGCGAAACGCACGCGGCGCTCCCCGGCGCAGCCGATGGCGATCACGTCCGCGTCCGCCCCGTGGCGGGCCTGGAGGGCCTTGTTGGTCTCCAGGGTCTCCAGGCGCCCCCACAGGTCGCCCGCCGGCAGGACCTGCGCCCCCTGCTCCGTCACCAGCAGATAGGAGGGTGCCTTCGCCGCGCCGCTGATGGCGAGGACATCGAACCCGGCCTTCTTCTGGGTGATGGGGAAGCCGCCGCCGTAGGTGGAATCGAAGAACAGGCCCGTGAGCGGGGACTTGGTGGAGATGCACCCCCGCGAGTTGCTCGTCACCAGCGTGTCGGTGATGGGCCCCACGGCGAAGACCAGGACGTTCTCCGGCGAGAATGGGTCGGTGCCGGGTTTCACCCGGTCGAACAGGATCTTTGCGCCGAAGCCGTTGCCGCCGATGTAGGCGCGGGCGAAGGCCTCACCGAACTCCTCCACCCACTGCTTCCCCGTGGTGAGGTCCACGTTCAGGATCCTGCCGGCATAGCCGAACATGTGGGTTCATCCTCCTTGGAAGTTGGGAGACAGGGGGCACGCCGCCCCGCACAGGGCAGCATAGCCACCAGGGTGCGGGGAAATCAAGGGCTTTCAGAGGCGGAGGGAGGCGGGGCGTTCGAAGAGACCCGCCGGAGGACGGAGACGGCGGCGTCGCGGCGGGCGTGGAACTCCTCCTCCGTGATCTCGCCGCGGTCGCGCTGCGCCTTGAGGGCGGCCAGATCCGCCGTGAGCGCCTCCAGGGCCGGGTTGCGACGCGCGGGGGAGACCAGGCGGCGGCGGAGGACGCGCCCCAGGGCGAAGATGGCGCCGGCCCCCGCGAACCAGCGGACGGCGGCCCGCGGCAGGCCGCGCGATGCGTCCGTGATGGCGCCGGTCAGCGCCAGGA
>DASPOZ010000199.1:0-2478 GCA_035625755.1 Candidatus Sulfotelmatobacter sp. | reverse complement strand
CCGGACGTGCGCCAGATCGACGGGCTGGGCGGCGCCGATCCCCTCACCAGCAAGGCCGCCATCATCGGCCCGCCGTCCCGCCCCGATACCGACGTGGACTACACCTTCGGCTACGTGGGCATCACCCAGGCGTCCGTGGATTGGAAGGGCAACTGCGGCAACATCTCCTCGGCCGTGGGTCCCTACGCCATCGACGAAGGGACCGTGCGGCCCACGGACCCCGTCACCACGGTCCGCATCTACAACACCAACACCAAGAAGCTGCTCATCGCCGAGGTGCCCACCGAGGGCGGGCGCTTCCGGCCGGAGGGCGATTACGCCATCGCCGGCGTGCCCGGCACGGGGGCGAAGATCCGCGTGGACTTTCGTGAGACCGCCGGCTCCGTGACGGGCCGGCTGCTGCCCACCGGCCGCCCCACGGACACGCTCACGCTGGACGGCGGGCGCACCTTGACGGTCTCCTTCGTGGACTGCTCCAACCCCTTCGTGTTCGTCCGCGCGGGGGACCTGGGCCTGAGCAACACGGAGAGCGTGGACGCGTGGATCGCCCACCCGACGGCGCTGCCGGAGATGGAGCGGATCCGCTGCATCGCCGCCGAGATGCTGGGCATCGCCCGCGACCGCCGGACCGCCAGCGCGGACAGCCCGGGGGTGCCCAAGGTCGCCCTGGTGGCCCCGCCCCGCCCCTTCACCGCGCTGTCCGGCGCCCCGGTGGCCGCGGGCGACGTGCACCTGTTGGTGCGGATGACGTCCCTCCAGAAACCCCACAAGGCCTTCGCCACCACGGGGGGCGTCTGCCTGGCCGTGGCGTCGCGCATCCCGGGGACCGTCGTCCACGAGGCCGTGCCGCCCGCCCTCCGCGGCGCCGAGACGCTGCAGATCGGCCACCCTTCGGGCGTGATGCCGGTGGACGTGCTGGTGGAGCGGGGCGAGGCCGGCTTCACCGTTCGCAGGGCAGCCCTCGGCCGCACCGCCCGCCGCCTGATGGACGGCCATGCCTACGTCCCCTCTTCGCTCCTGGCCCGATGAACCGTTCCCGTTCCCGGTGACCACGGGCCTTAGCCGCCCGACAGGACCATGGACCTGAACCTGAAGGACAAGGTCGCCATCGTTACCGGATCCAGCCGCGGGATCGGGCGCGCCATCGCGCGGGGGCTGCTGGCCGAGGGGTGCCGCGTCACCATCTGCGGGCGGGATCCCGTCGCGGTGCAGAAGGCCGCGGCGGAGTTGAAGGCCGAAGTCGGCGGGCAGGCGCTGCCCGTCTCCGCCGATGGCACCAAGGCCGAAGACGTGGCCCGGGTGGTGGACGAGACGGTGCGCGCCTTCGACCGGCTGGATATTCTGGTGAACTGCTTCGGGCGCATCCCGGGCGCGGGCAAGTTCCTGGACAGCACCGAGGCCCAGTGGGCCCTGGGCGTGGATTCGAACATCATGGCGCCGGTGCGCTTCTCGCGCCTGGCCGCGCCGCACATGCAGCGGGCCGGCGGCGGCGTGATCATCAACATCGCCTCCATCTGGGGCCGCGAGGCGGGCGGGGCGTCCGTCTACAACGCCACCAAGGCGGCAGAGATCGCCCTGGCCAAGTCCCTCTCCCGCGAGCTGGCTCCCTTCAACATCCGCGTGAACAGTGTGGCCCCCGGCTCCATCCTCTTTCCGGGCGGCGCCTGGGACAAGCGCGTGCAGGAAGACCCCGAGGGCATGGGCCGGTTCGTGAAGGCGGAGATAGCCTTCGGGCGCTTCGGCACGCCCGAGGAGGTGGCCGACGTGGTGGTCTTCCTCTGTTCCGAGCGCGCCGGCTGGGTGACCGGCGCCAGCATCACGGTGGATGGCGGCCAATCCCGCTCGAACATCTGACCGCTGGGCGGGGCACGCCGGGGACATCCCGCCCTGGAGGCGAACCGATGGGACGCTTCAAGGATGGCCTGCTCAGGCTCCTCGGAGTGGCACCGTGGTCGGAGCGACGCGCGGCGAAACGCCGGTCGGCCGAGGAGCGGCGTGACTCCGATCGCGAGACTCCCGTGATCGAGGATCGCCGGAGCCGAAAACGCCGGGGGGAAGACCGGCGCGGCCGCGGATGGTTTCGCTTCTGGAATCCCCCGTAATCCCTCGCAGGCCATTCGCCTGCCCGAGAATCCGATCCCCGATCCCTTTTTCCTCTTCTCCCCCCTTTAGCAAAGGGGGGACGGGGGGGATTTTGGCGCTCACCTGTTCGCCAACCATCCGATAGGTCGCTGCCACCGCAGTATCCCCGAAATCCCCCCTTCCCCCCCCCTTTTTCAAAGGGGGGACCCGCTGTGGGCGGCGTCCTGAGCGCCCGCTCACCCTGTCTCGCTCCCCTTTCGCTGCTTCCCCCCTTTAGCAAAGGGGGGACGGGGGGATTTTGGCGCTCACCTGTTCGCCAACCATCCGATAGGTCGCTGCCACCGCAGTATCCCCGAAATCCCCCCTTCCCCCCCCCTTTTTCAAAGGGGGGACCCG
>DASPOZ010000198.1:0-3564 GCA_035625755.1 Candidatus Sulfotelmatobacter sp. | reverse complement strand
CGCCACCTCGATGAAGACCGCGCCGGCCGCCCGTTGGGCCTCGATCAATTCCCCGCGCGTCGCCATGCCACCCGCCTCCCACGGTGGAAGAATTCAATGATAGCCCATGTCGCTCCTCCTGCCAACCAACCCCGCCTTCCCTGTGCTTGGCCTGTGCCCTTTCCCGCGTGGCTTTGGGGCAATAAGGGGACGTCTGGGTGTTCCGAGGCAGCGGATCGGGACAGGTATTGCGGTTTTCGGAGGGTGCTGAAGAGCGTGCTCCTCGGCGGGCGGTTCTCGTAGGTCCAGATGCAAAGCGCCGGGCGAGGGGCCGGGTTCGCGGCCTGCCGGCGGCCTGCTAGGCCGTGGTGGCGCCGCCGCAGAGGTTGATGGCCTGGCCCGTCATGGCGGCGGCGGCTTCGGAGGCCAGGTAGGCGGCCAGCGCCCCCACCTCGGCGCCTTCCACCATCCGCTTGAGCGGGACCGCCTCCATGGCCTGGCGGCGGAACTCTTCCGGGGGAACGTGCAAGGCGGCGGACATCTCGGCGATGCCCTGGCGGGCCATATCCGTGTCCACCCAGCCGGGGCAGATCGCGTTCACGGTGATGCCGCGCGGCGCCAGTTCCAGCGCCAGGGCCCGGGTGAACCCGATGACCCCGTGCTTGGAGGCACAGTAGGCCGCGTAGCCCGCCACGCCGAACTTGCCCAGCACCGATGAGATATTGATGATGCGCCCGTGGGCGTTGTCCGGCATCCCGGGCAGCGCGGCTCGGGTGACGTAGTACATGCCCGTGAGATTGGTGGTCAGGATCTGGTGCCAGAGCCGGTCCACCCCCTCGCCGCCGTTCAAGGGTGTCATGCCCGAGGCGCCTGCGTTGTTCACCAGGATGTCCAGGCGGCCCCAGCGGCGCGCGACCTCGGCCACGCCCGCCTCGACCTCGTCGCGCTCCACCACGTCCATGCTGAGGGCGAGGGCCTCGGCCCCTCCGCGCTCGAGTTCGCGGGCCGCCTCCGCCAGTTGGTCCTGCCGGCGTGAGGCGATGGCCACACGGGCCCCCTGCCGGGCGAGGGCCATGGCGATGGCCAGGCCGATCCCCCGGCCCCCGCCCGTGATCAGCGCCGACCTGCCGCTCAGCGTCATCTCCTCTCGGTCCCTCTTCAACCCACCCGGCGCGCGGCGGCCCCGGCCCCCGCCCGCAGGCGCGAGCCCATCGCGTCCCGCCTTGCGCGGGCGCGCGGCGGTTGGGGCCCTTCCGATCCTCGGCCGGGGCCGCCGCTTGCGGGGGTGGCCAAGAGGAGATGACGGGCCTGCGCAGCGCCGAGGACGGAGGCCGGGGCCGCCGCGCGCCTCACCACTCCACCTCCTCGGCGCCGGCGCGGCGGTTGGCGGCACGGGCCAGCACGAACAGCAGGTCCGAGAGGCGGTTCATGTAGGTGAGCACGATGGGAGAGATCTCGGTTTCCCGTGCCAGCGCTACAACGCGCCGCTCGGCGCGGCGGCACACCGTGCGGGCAAGATGGAGCCAGGCGCCGGCCCGGGATCCCCCGGGCAAAATGAACCGACGGAGCGGCGGCAGCTCCGCCTCGAACCGATCGATGATCTCTTCGAGCTGGGTGACCCGGGCCGGCTCGAAACGGTCGCGCTCCGACTTCCCCTCCCGGCTCAGCCGCGGGTCCGCCAGGCGCGCCCCCACGGCGAACAGGTCCCGTTGGATCTGCCGGAGCAGGTCGGCGATCTGGTCATCCTCCAAGGAGGCCACGACGCAGCCCAGGGTCGCGTTCAGTTCGTCCACGGCGCCGTAGGCATCCACCCGGGTGGCGTCCTTCGGCACGCGCGTGCCGTCGAACAGCCCCGTTTCCCCCCCATCGCCCGTCTTCGTATAAATCTTCACCGGCCTCTCCTCCCGGCCAACACCCCGCACGGACCCCCACCTGCACCCTGACTGTCAGGACGCCAGCTGCCTGACCTGGGAGGCTGCTCAAAAGGGTCCAGGTGCAAGGCGGCGCGCGATGCGCCGAGTGAGGCGTACTGGGTGGTACGCCGCAGCGAGCGCGCGAGCGCGCCAACGCCGCAGATGGGCCCTTTTCAGCAGCCGTCCCGTCAATTCATGGAGGCCATGCGGCGGCGCACCCCCGCCAGGTGCTCCTTGATGGTGTCGGCGTCCTCGGCCCCGGGGGCCATGGACAGGTAGCGCTCCAGGTCGCGTAGGGCGGCGCCCAGCCGCCCGGCCTGGGAGAGCAGCAGCCCGCGATCGCGCACCTCGGCGGGGTCGTCCGGGTTGACCACCAGCATCAGGTCCATCACCCGGAGGGCCTTGGGAAAGCTGCGGGCCCGCAGGTAGATGTGCTTGAGGTTGGAGAGCATGCGCGAGAGGATCTGGCGCTTGCTCACGGATCGGAGGTGTTCGGGCCGGAGGGTCACCGAGCCGTCCGTCATCTCCTTGAGGCGGCGCCGGCAGTCGGCCTGCGTGAGGATGGCGCCGCGGTGAAACGGATCGATGAGGATTTCCTTCTCGCCCAGCACGTACTTCACCAGAAAGTGTCCCGGGAAGCCCACGCCGACGACGGGCAGGTTCAGCCGCCTGGCCACCTCCATGTACAGGGTGGAGAGCGTGATGGGGATGCCCAGCTTGCGGTCCAGCACGTCGTTCAGGAAACTGTTGCGGGGATCGTAGTAGTGCTCGACGTTGCCGCGGAACCCCTCGGTGATGAAGAGGAACCGGTTCAGGAGGAAGACCCGGCGCGTGGGCTCCGCCTCCAGGGCCACCTCGGGGCCGATGGATTCGGCCATGGCATCCAGACGGCGCAGGTAGTGCTCCACGTCCAGCCCCGGGTACTCGCCCTGGGCGATCAGCAGGGCCGCCCGGCCCAGGTCCAGCTCGGGCTCGGGGTGGGCCAACGCGCGGGCGAAACTTTTGTGCGGCGAGTGCGCCATCGTGGGTCTCGGTTGCGGCGGGGGGCGCCGCCCCTCCCTCTATATCACACGCCCCCGGCCGCAGCAATTCCGCGCTAGCAGGCTGCTGAAAAAGGCCCATCTGCGGCGTTGGCGCGCTCGCGCGGCGCTGCGACGTACCGACCGCGTACGCCTCGCGCCTCGCCTCGCGCGCCGCCTTGCATCTGGACCTTTTTGAGCAGCCTGGGCAAACGAGAATTTTTCAGCATCCTACTAACCTCGTGCGGCGCCAGGGCGCGCAAGGCGGTGCGCGCCGCAAGCTGCGGGGCGGCCGGCTGCGGGGCGGCCGGCAGCTTGACAGGCCCCGCCCCCGGTGCGATAAAGGGCGCCTTGCCCTGCGGGAGCGAGCACTGTGCGGTGCGAAAACCGGCCGACAGTCCCGAACAAACCGCACAGTCCGCGGGGAGAGTCCGAGAGGGGCGGCGGCCCGCCCCTCTCGGTGGGGCCCGCGGGGAGGGCCCCGCACTTGCCCCGGTCTTCTGCAAGTGCGGGGGCCTTCCCCGCGAACGAAGCGGTGCGGGCAAATGGCAGCCCAACTTCCGCACCGCGGAGTGGGCCGATGCACGGAACGGTGCTGTTCGCGCTGATCTCGATGGTGCTGGTGGGCGTGGGAGACTTCGTGTACAAGCGCG
>DASPOZ010000197.1:0-9986 GCA_035625755.1 Candidatus Sulfotelmatobacter sp. | reverse complement strand
GAGCCGCTGCGCCACCCGGGCGGCCTGGGCGCGCCCCCGGGCGCTCAACTCCGGGTCGCTGTTCCCTTGGAACCGGCGCGCCTCGTTCCACACCGATTCCCCGTGACGCACGAAGATCACCCGGGACACGTCAACCCTCTTGAGCAGGCCGCTGAAAAAGGCCCATCTGCGGCGTTGGCGCGCTCGGGCGCTCCCTGCGGCGTACCCGGCGTACGCCTCAGTCGGCCCTTCGCGCGCCGCCTTGCACCTGGACCTTTTTGAGCGGCCTGCGGGACACGGATTCCTGGCCAGCCCGGCGGGGGCAGGCCGCTGAAAAGGCACGATGTCGGTCCCCGCTGCCCCGGCGGCAACGGGGGGGTGTTGGCTTGCTCGCGCGGCGCGACGGAGGCTTTGCCTTCACCTCCCGGGCGATCAGGATGCCGGGGGCACCGCAGCAAGCGCCGCCTGCCGGAGGCTGGCCAGGTAGGCCGGCGCCCGCGGGTCCCCTTCGGGCGGGGCCCAGGGGGCCCGTTCCTTGGCCCGCGCCGGGTCGAACGGCCCCCCCTTCACCTCGTACGCCACCGTCCCCGCTTCCAGCGCCACGATGGTGTGCCAGGCGCCCATCGGGATCTCCACGCCCCGGGCCGGCCCGCGGGGATCCAGGACCAGGGCGCGGAGCACGCCGCCCGCATCATCGAACTCGAGGACGCCCAGGCGACCCCGCAGCGCCATGAAGACCTCCACCCGGTCGGCCTCGAAGTGCCGGTGGGGCGGGACATAGCTGTCCGGCTCCAATGCGTTCAACATGCGCTGCACGGGGTCGGCGTAGTCTCCGTGGAGCAGGTGCATGTGCCGGCGCCGGGCGCTGGCCCGCGCCTGCACGATCACCGCGTCCAGCAGGCCGTCATCGATGACCCGCATCTCCGCTCGCACGCCAGACATGCTGCTTCTTTACCAGCTTGCTGAAAGCCCGCCTTCGCGCAGGCTGCTCAAAAAGGCCCAGGTGCAAGGCGGCGCGCGATGGGCCGAATGAGGCGTACGCCGGGTACGCCGCAGTGAGTGCCCGAGCGCGCCAACGCCGCAGATGGGCCTTTTTGAGCAGCCTGTCAGTGCAGCGTGGGTCGGAGTTGGAGGAGATACGGCCCCACGGCGGCCCCGATCTCCGTCAGGGCCGCGAGATCCTGCGCCGTGAAGTCCGGGCCGGCCCCCGCGGGGTCCGCCCCCTTCCGGCTCACCTCGATCACGCCAAACGCGGGGCCGGCCTCCAGGATGGGCGCGGCCACCATCTTCTGGATGGGCCCGACCTTCGGCACCTCCAGGCGCACGAGCTCGTAAAAGGCCAGGTGCTTCGTCTGGGCGAAGGCGTTGTCCATCAGCCCGCGCGAGGACTTCACCACGGCGCTCGCCATGCTGGCCGATAAGATGGGGAAGAGGTTGGCGCCCTCCGCCAGGGCCGGCGGGTAGACGAACTTCAGGTTCGTCCCGTCGTCCGTCTTGAGCAGGATCGCCACCTCGCCCTCGGTCACACTGAACGTCCGGGCCGCGTGGGCGCCCACCACGTTCAGGGCCGCGCGCCAGCGCTCGCCCGGCGATGCTTCGGCCTTCACCCTGGTCAGGATCTCCAGGCGCGCCTGCAGTTCCTTCACCGACATGGGCTCCCCCCCGCGTCCCGGATGGCCCGGGCCTTCGCCAGGATGCGCTCGATGGCCGCCTCGGGGCCGGGCGCTCCCGGATGGCCGCCCGCCCCCGGCAACCCGTGCCCGCCCGCCTGCGCGGCCCGCAGGGCCTGGAACAGCTCCTCCGCCAGGTCGCTCAGCACCTCCCACGTGGGCACATCCACGAAGAGGAAGGCGTCCACCAGGTCGTGGCCCAACCAATCCACCAGCCCCGCCACCGCCTCCTCGGCCCGGACGTCGTCCCCCGCCCGGGCCGCCTCGAGGAACCGCCCTGCCCACCCCTCCAGGTCCTGCACTACGCCGGCGACGGTATTGGCCCCCCTCATGCGAAGGTCCCCTCGGGAGTGTGAGGCAGTGCGGACGCGTCGGCGAGAGCGGCGGCGCGCGGCATGAAGCGGTACATCCGTGCGGGGCTATCGGACTCAGGAGGCTAGCGTCCTGAGTCCGAAGCACGGTTCACTATCCGTTCCCCTTCCCGTGCCCGTTCCCGTTCCCGACGGAACGCCCAACACCCAGCGCCACCGGCCGTAGCAAAGGACGTTTCCTGTGTCAGGTCCCGGGCACGGGAACGGGTACGGGAACGATCCGTCAAAAGCCCTCCGGCTCAGCAGGCTAGGGGCCGCTGTCTTGGAAGTTGGTGACGCGCCACGCGCCGCCCACCTGGCCCACCGAAACGACCGACCGGCGGGTGAACTCCCCCGCCCCCTTCAGCCGGATGCGGACCTCGTACATGAACCGGTGCTGGTCCCCTTCCTCTTGGCGGGCGACCAAGGTGAAGGCGACCTCCCGCCCCTCGGTGGCCCCGCCCACCGCCTGGCCCCGGGTCAGGGCAACCTGCTCCTCCAGTTTCCGGGATGCGAGGCCGGCGGCCAGGGCCTTCGCGGCCCCCAGGTCCACCCGGATGTAGTATGCCTCCATGAAGGCCCGGGCCACGCCCTCGGGGGTGTTGGACCCGCCGCACGAAGCCAGGAGCAGGAGGGCCGCAGCTGCGGAGCGCCTCATCCGCCACCCCGGACCCACCCCGGCCCCGCAGCCGTCAGCCCCCGATGGCCTCCCGGTCCACCCACACCTTGGCCTCGCGCCGCACCTCCCGCACCCACTCCTGGAACATCATCTCCCGTTTCTGGCCCAGGGCCAGGCGGCGGAAGGCCACCTTCTCCTTCTCGAAGTCGGCATCCAAGGGCAGCTTCTTGTCCACCACGCGCAGCAGATAGGACGCGGCGGGCCCCTGGACGAGGGAGCTCATCTGTCCGGGCTTCAGGGCTGCCGCCGCGTGGCGCAGGGCGCCCGGCTCCTTCACGCCCTCCAGGGGCCCCGAGGTGCCGGTCACCGAGATGGTGTGCGTGGCCAGGCCCGCCGCCTGCGCCGCCGCCTTGAAGTCCTTCCCCTCGCTGACGGCCACCGTGATCTTGTCCGCCAGTTCCTTGGCCTTGGTCTGGTCCGTCAGCTCCACGTAATCCATGGTGACCGTTTGACGCTCTGCATTATACAGTTCACGCACCTCCTGCCCGGATACCTGCACGCCGGCCTTGATGAGGTCCTCCATCTTCCGGATCGCCAGGTCGCCCGCGAAGGCCGCCTCGAACTCCTCCGGCGTCGTGTTATTCTGGCGCAGCAGGAGCAGGTAGTCCGCCTTCGAGAAGCCGCGCTGGGCGAAGACCGGCATCGCGCGGATCTCGGCGGCCACCTCTTCGGGCGTCACCGAGATCCCCAGGGCTTTAGCGCGCTGCAGCAATACCCGGTTGAGCACCAGCCGTTCCAGCACCTGCTCCTTCAGCCGCAGGGCCTCGAGGACCTTTTCGTCGAACTTCTCCCCCAGCATGCGGCGATAGACTTCCAACTGCCGCCCATACTCGCGGCTGAATTGCTCGTAGGAGATGCGGTCGGAGCCGATGGTGGCCACCACGAACTCGCCGCCCACGCGCCTGCCCCCGCCCGCGCTATCGCCGAAGTAGCCCCACCCCAGGTAGGCCAGGAGGCCCACCGACACAATGCCGATGACCGACCACAGGACAATCGGCCCCAGCCGTTTTCGGAACGCGGTGATCATGGTTCCTCCCTCCCCCGGGGCGCCCGCCCGTCGGGCCGGGCGTCAGGATACCCCGCGGCCCGGCGGGGGCGCAAGCGCTTTCCGGGCCGCCGGAGGCCAAAAATCCCTTGTTTTCCCTCGGTATGTGTGCTATCCAAGCGAGGATACGCGTGGCCCGTGCGGGCCCGGCACGGACGGCCGAAAGGAGCGGCGCATGCTGAGTTGGATCTCCGGCATGTTCTCCAACGATCTCGCCATCGACCTCGGCACGGCCAACACCCTGATCTACGTGAAGGGCAAGGGGATCGTGCTCAGCGAGCCGTCCGTGGTGGCGATCAAGAAGGGGACCAACAACGTCCTGAAGGTGGGCAAGGAGGCCAAGGAGATGCTGGGGCGCACGCCCGGCAGCATCGTGGCCATCCGCCCCATGAAGGACGGCGTCATCGCCGACTTCGACGTCACCGAGCAGATGATCCGGCAGTTCATCTGGAAGATCCACAACCGGAAGACGCTGGTGCGGCCGCGGATCATCATGTGCGTGCCGTCGGGGATCACCCAGGTGGAGAAGCGGGCCATCCGCGACTCCGCGGAACAGGCCGGCGCCCGCGAGGTGCACCTCATCGAGGAACCCATGGCCGCCGCCATCGGCGCCGGCCTGGGGGTGCAGGAACCCTCCGGCAACATGATCGTGGACATCGGCGGCGGCACCACCGAGGTGGCCGTCATCTCGCTGGGCGGCATCGTCTACAGCCAGTCGGTCCGCATCGCCGGCGACGAGATGGACGAGGCCATCATCCAGTACCTCAAGCGGAAGTACAACCTGCTGGTGGGCGAGCGCACGGCCGAGAACATCAAGATCCACATCGGCTCCGCCTACCCCTTCGACGAGCCCCGCAAGATGGAGATCAAGGGGCGCGACCTGGTGGACGGCATCCCCAAGGCCCTCACCATCAACGACAGCGACATCCGCGAGGCCCTGCACGATCCCATCTACGCCATCGTGGACGCGGTGAAGACGGCCCTGGAACGCACCCCGCCCGAGCTGGCGTCGGACCTGGCCGAGAAGGGCATCGTGATGGCCGGCGGCGCCTCCCTCCTCCACGGGCTGGACACCCTCATCGCGCTGGAGACCCATCTCCGCGTGCGCGTGGCGGACGATCCTCTCTCCTGCGTCGTCCTGGGCACGGGGAAGGTCTTGGACGAGCTGAACCTCCTCAAGACCGTCTGCCTGGACACGTAGCCACCCCACCTCGCGTTGCGGAATGCGGATTGCGCAATGCGGATTTTCATGCTAACGAAGACGAATGATGAGGTCCTGCGTGCCTTTCTTCCTTCACTCTCCGGGCCGCTCTCTTCCGCATTCCGTCCGTCGACGGGCTCAGGACGTGCTGAGCTTGTCGAAGCACGCACTCCGCATTCCGCATTGGATTAGTTTCCCGGCCCCGTGACCGCTGCGCTCCTCCGCCTCGTCTCCCGGCACCGGCGCGGTGCGGTACTGGCCTCCGCCCTCCTGGTGGCGTTCCTCACCCTCACCCTCCAGGCCCGGCAGGACAGCGTGCCCGTCTCCTTCGCCAAGCGCGCCCTCCTCATGACGGTGGCCCCCTTCATCAAGGCCACCGCCTGGGTGGGGGGCGGGGTTCGCGGGGTGTGGCGCGAGTACGTGGACCTGCGCGGCGTGCAGGCCGAGAACCGGCAGCTGCGCTCCCAGTTGGGGGCGCTCCAGCAGCGGCTGGAGGCACTCCAGGAGATGGCCCAGGAGAACCGGCGCCTCCAGTCCATGCTGGAGATGCCGGAGCTCCCCGGCGCCCGCCCGGTGGTGGTCCGCGTCATCGGGAAGGACGCCACCAACTGGTTCCGCACCATTCTGATCGACCGGGGCAGCGCCGACGGGCTCGAACGCAACATCCCGGTGGTGGCCCCCCTGGGGCTGGTGGGCCGGGTGGTGGAGGTGGCGCCCATCGTGGCCCGCGTCCAGCTCATCACGGACCCGGTGAGTTCCGTGGGGGCCCTCGTTCAGCGGACGCGGGTCACCGGCATCGCCGCCGGGGATGGCGGGGCGGCCCTCCGCCTCCGCTACCTTCCCCTCATGTCCGACGTGGCCGTGGGCGACCGGGTGGTGACCTCGGGCATGGGCGGCGTCTTCCCCAAGGGCATCCCCCTGGGCACCGTGGTGGCCGTGGAGCGGCGGAGCGGCGCCTTGTTCCAGGAGGCCGTCCTGGAGCCGACTGCGGACCTCTCCAAGCTGGAGGAGATCGCCGCCCTCGTCCCCCACCCGGGGCGGGCCTCGGGCGCCGAGCGGCACGAGGGCGGCGGGGACCGGGCGCGATGAAGCCGTCGGCCTTCCTGCTGGCCCTGGTGGGGGTGTGCGTGCTGCAGGGGGCGGCCGGGACGCGGCTCACCCTGGCCGGGGTCCAGCCCGACCTGTTCCTGATCCTGGCCGTGGGGGCCAGCCTGGGGGTGGCGCCGGAGGCCGCCGCCCTCATGGGCTTCCTCGCCGGCCTCTACCAGGACGCGCTGTCGGGCGCGCCGCTGGGGCTGCGCGCCTTCACCCTCACCCTCATGGCCTTCGGCGCGGCCCGCGTGGGCCGCGAACTGGAGGCCGGCCGGCCCGCCGCCCAGTTCGCGGTCCTCCTGGGTGGCGCCGCCCTGGCCGGCGTCATCACCCTGGCCACCTTGAGCTTCTTCTTCGGGCCCCCGCCCCTGCTCGCCACGCTGCTCCGCGTGATGGTGCCGGAGACGCTGCTCACGGCGGCCCTGGGCACCGCCCTGCTGGGCGCCGCCCGCCTCTGGCGCACGGTGCGGAAGGCCGCGGCGTGAGGCGCCACCGCCACCCCCCCCAGCTCCCCCTTCCCCAGGCGCTGGATCTCCGCCTGGCCCGCACCGTGATCGTCGTGGGGGCGGTGTTCGTGGTCCTCCTGCTCCGCCTCTGGCACCTCCAGGTGCTGGAGGGCATGCACTTCTTCGCCCTCTCCACCAACAACAGCCTGCGGGTGCGCCCGGTGGAGGCGCCCCGGGGCTTCATCCTGGACCGCAACCGGGAGATCCTGGTGGAGAATCGCCCCTCCTTCGATGTGTTCGTGACCCCCGAGGACGTGGCGCGCAACCCGGCCACGGTTCGCGCCATCGCGGAGGTCCTGGGCATAGACCCGCAGGCCGTGTCCGACCGGATCGCGGAGGGCATGGAGCGCCCCTACCAGCCGCTCCTCCTCCGCAAGAGCATCGACGACAGGACCCTCACCGCCGTGGAGGAGCGAAAGCTGGATCTCCCGGGGGTGACCCTCCAGATCCGGCCGGTCCGGGCCTATCCCACGGAGGGGATGGCGGCCAACATCCTGGGCTACGTGAGCGAGGTGAGCCAGGCCCAGTTGGCCCGGGAGGAGTTTCAGGACTTCCGGCCCGGCGAGCGCCTCGGCCAGGCCGGCATCGAGCAGCGGTTCGACGCCTTCCTGCGCGGCATCGACGGCGGCGAACAGATGGAGGTGGACGCCCGCGGGCGGGCCCTGCGCGAAATGAGCCGGCTGGACCCGCGCTCCGGCCTGAATCTTCTCCTCACGCTGGACCGGCGCCTCCAGTCCGCGGCCGAGGAGGCCATGCGGGACAAGGATGGGGCCGTGGTGGTGCTCAACCCGTCCACGGGGGAGATCCTGGCCATGGTCTCCAAGCCCAGCTACGATCCCAACCTGTTCGCCCAGGGCCTCACCGTGGAGGGGTGGCGGGACCTGATCCACAACCCCAAGCACCCGCTCCAGAACCGCGCCCTGCAGGCCCAGTACCCGCCCGGCTCCGTCTTCAAGCTCATCACGGCCATGGCCGGCCTGGAGAGCGGGGCCATCACGCCGGACACCCGGTTCTACTGCGGGGGCAGCTTCAACCTGGGCCGTTTCACCTTCGCCGACTGGAAGAAGGGGGGCCACGGCTGGCTGGACCTGCGGGGGGGCATCACCAACTCCTGCAACGTCTACTTCTACCAGGTCGCCCTCAAGACCGGCATCGACGAGATGGCCAGGGTGGCCCAGGAGTTCGGGCTGGGGCAGGCGCCCGGCCTGGGGCTGGGCGATGAGGCCCGGGGGATCGTGCCCTCGCCGGCCTGGAAGAAGGAGCACCAGGGCGACGCCTGGTACCCCGGCAACACCGTCATCACGGGCATCGGACAGGGGCTGGTGATCGCCAGCCCCATGCAGATCGCCCGCATGGTGGCCGCCGTCGCCAACGGCGGGATCCTCTATCGCCCCTGGGTGCTGAAGCGCGTGGAATCCCTCGGCGGGGCCGTCATCGAGGAGTACGAGCCGGAGATCGTGCGGCGCGTGAACATTCGCCCCGAGACCCTGGAGGTCGTCCGCGAGGGCATGCTGGGCGTGGTGGACCACGGGACGGGCCGCCGGGCCCACGTGGATGGCGTCGCCATCGCCGGCAAGACCGGCACGGCCCAGGTGGTGCGGAAGGAAGAGGCCAAGCGCCGGAAGGACCTGAAGGACCACGGCTGGTTCGCGGGGTTCGCCCCGTTCGAGAACCCCCAGCTGGTGGTGGTGGTGCTGGTGGAGAACGGCGGCTTCGGGGGCCAGGTGGCGGCCCCCGTGGCCAAGGCCGTCTTCGAGGCGGCCTTTCACTCCCAGCGGCCCGCCGCGGCGCCCCAGGCCCCGAACGGAGCGGTGGACGAATGGGATTGAGGAGCGCCGCCCAAGGGCCTCCCGGGCCATGGCGGTGAGCGGGATGCCGAAGGATTGGTTGTTGGCGCAGGCTGCGAAGAAAATGGCCGTGCGATTCCGTGGATTCAAGATGTTCGCCGTAGTTCAGGGGGGCAGCTCGTCTGCCCCCGAGCCGGGTCGTCGTGGGACCGCGGCGGCACACGAGGTGCCGCCCTACATCGTCACGGCGCAGAGCCATTTTCATGTGTCGTGGTGATCGACCACGATCATGACCACTGCTCAAACCAGATGCAATGCGGCGCGCGGATCCCGGATTCCGCAATCCGTCCTTCGACGGGCTTCGTCGTGAGCTCAGCCGAACGGCTCAGGACGTGCTGAGCTTGTCGAAGCACGCATTCCGCAATGGGAGGTGGGCCTTTTTCAGCAGCCTGTTGAGGGGGGGCGCGGCGTGCTGATCGATCGGCGCCTCGTGTCCCACTTCGACTGGCGCCTGGCCGCTCTGGTGGTGGGCCTCGCCCTCTACGGCATCCTCACCATCTACAGCGGCAACGCGCCCTCCACCTCGGCCTTCCGCCGCAGCCTCCCCGTGCGGCAGATCGGCTGGCTCTTCCTGGGCCTGGCGGCGCTGGGGGGCGCCTGCCTGGTCCACTACCGCACGGTCTACCGGTTCGCCTACCCCATCTTCGCCTGCTGCATGCTCTCCCTGGTGGCCGTCCTGGTGGCGGGCCGCACGGGCCTGGGCGCGCAGCGCTGGATCCGGCTGGGCCCCGTCTCGTTCCAGCCCTCGGAGTTCGTGAAGCTGGGGCTCATCCTCTTCCTGGCCCGCTACTTCGACGACCGGCGGGACGAGTTGGACCGGCCGCGCGTCCTCCTGCTGCCCGCGGCGCTCACGCTGCTGTCCACGGCCATGGTCCTGAAGCAGCCGGACCTGGGGACGGCGATGCTGCTGGCCCTCACGGGCCTCTTCGTGATGCTGCTGGTGGGGCTGCGGCCGCGCCACCTCCTCCCCTTCGCCGTGGCCGGGCTGGCCGCCGCCCCGCTCCTCTGGGTGTTCCTGAAGGAGTACCAGAAGCGCCGGATCGTCACCTTCCTGAACCCCGACATGGATCCCCTGGGGGCCGGGTACCACGTGGCCCAGTCCAAGATCGCCGTGGGGTCGGGCGGCATCCTGGGCAAAGGGTGGCTGGCGGCCACCCAGAGCCAGCTCAACTTCCTCCCCCTGAACCACACCGACTTCATTTTCGCCGTGCAGGCCGAGCAGTGGGGCTTCCTGGGATCGCTGCTGCTCCTGGGCGCCTACGCCCTCCTCATCCTGAAGGCGCTCCAGGTCTCCCGGGACGCCAAGGACCTCTTCGCCACGCTGGTGGCGGCCGGCGTGGGCGGTCTGGTCCTGTTCCAGGTGACCATCAACGTGGGCATGGTCACCGGCCTCCTCCCCGTGGTAGGCGTCCCGCTCCCCCTCATGAGCTACGGCGGCTCCTCCCTCGTCACCACCATGCTGGCCCTGGGCCTCATCCTCAACATCCACATGCGCCGCTTCGTCTACTGACAGCGCGGCGTGGCACATGCGCCGCTTCGTCTCCTGACAGCGCGGCGTGGCACATGCGCCGCTTCGTCTCCTGACAGCGCGGCGTGGCACATGCGCCGCTTCGTCTA
>DASPOZ010000196.1:0-2065 GCA_035625755.1 Candidatus Sulfotelmatobacter sp. | reverse complement strand
GGTAGATCAGGTCGAAGGCCAGTTCCTTGCCGGGGAAGAGGTTGAGGGCTAGGGTCCGCGTGCCGCCCAGCATGGCCATGGCCTCCCCGTACGTCACGGAGTCCTGGGCGATGGTCTGGAGCGCGAGCGAGACCACGAACTGGAGCTGGCGGAGACGCCGATCCTCTTCCCGGAGCGCCGCCGGGTCCGGCGCTGTTCCCTCGATTGTCACAGACCGCACTATAGCAGAACCCCCCGCCCAATCCAAGGCGCGGGGCCGCGCCCGACGTGCGCCTCGGCCGGGGCGTCCGAGACACCTCGGAGGCGATGGTGGCGCCCCCTCACCCTCGCCCCCTCCCTCGCTTCCGCAGGCTGCTCAAAAAGGCCCAGGTGCAAGGCGGCGCGCGAAGGGCCGAGTGAGGCGTACTCCGGGTACGCCGCAGCGAGCGCCCGAGCGCGCCAACGCCGCAGATGGGCCTTTTTGAGCAGCCTGGGGGTCACTGGAGGGCGCGGCCCTGCTTCCACTTGGTGAGGGCGTCCTTCAGCGTGTAGCAGAAGACCTGGGCGTCCTTCAGCAGGGTCTGCGCCCGCTCGGCCGGTACCTCGGCCGCCGGCTGGCCGTCGGCCACCTGCTGGAGGCGGTGCCCCTGTCGCAGGGCCGCGGCGATGTCGGGGGGGAAGTGCCCGGCCGCCACGAAGCCGGCCTCGAAGGCGGCCAGGGTCTCCGCATCGTCCGGGAAGGCGAGGTCCCGGGTGGCCAGCACGGCGGCCGCCAGGGCGTGCATGGCCCGGAAGGCCCGCGAAGCGCAGAGGTGCGGCCGCCCGTCCTCCAGGGCCTGGGTGGCCACCCGCAGCTCATCCTCGCCCCGCTGCATCAGGCCGAGGATCCGGACATCGCGTTCTTCGTCACTGGCCATCGGCCATCACCCGAGAGCAATGAGCAATGAGGAACGAGCAATGAGTGAGTGACGGGATCGTAGAAACTCAGTACTCATTGCTCGTTGCTCATTGCTTGGCGGCGCGGCGGCGCTGGACGTGGGCGGCCTCGTACTGGGCCAGCAGCCCCTCGTCGGCGAAGCTGTAATAGGTGGTCTCGCCCACGATGAGGTGGTCCAGGAGGGGCACCCGCATGGCCTGCCCGGCGATCACCAGCTCCTCGGTGAGCTGCCGGTCCGCCCCGCTGGGCCGGGGGTTGCCGGAGGGATGGTTGTGGGCGCACAGGATGGAGGCGGCACCGCGCTGCAGCGCCTGCGCGTAGATCTCCCGCAGGTACACCGCGCTCTCCGTCACCGACCCCTTGGTGTCCATCTCGCCCAGGATGCGGTTGGTGGCGTTCAGGAAGAGGACCTTGAAGATCTCCCGGGGGAGGTCCCGCATGGCCGGCCGCAGGTACTCGTAGGCCGCCTTGGACGACGTGACGTCGAACCCCGGCTCCAGGTCCTTGCGCAGCACGCGGCGGCCCAGCTCCAGGCCGGCTTTGATCTGGGCCAGCTTGGCCGGCCCCACCCCCAGGCGCCGCTTGGCCAGGGCGGCGATGGAGGCGCCGTCCAGCCCCCGCAGGCCGCCCACCTCGCGCAACAGCTCGTGGGCCACCTCCACGGCGCTGCGGCCGCGCCGCCCCGTGCCCAGGAGGATGGCCAGGAGCTGGGCCTCGCTCAGCTCCTCCGCCCCGCGCTGGAAGAGGCGTTCCCGGGGCCGGTCGGCCTCGGGCCAGCGGTGGATCCCCTCACCGCGCCGGCGGGCCATGGCCTCACGCGCCCCGCAGCATGGCCACCAGCAGGAAGAGGTCCAGTGCGGTCACCAGGACGGCCGACCCCCAGGCCACCGGGTTGAGGGGGGGCGAGTTCACGTGGCCGCCCGTGGTGTCGCGATGACTGGCGCGCAGATCTTGAAGGGCTTCGGCCCGGGCCGCGAGGCCCCGGCGGTGAGATCCTGGGGACGGCCTGCGACGTCGCCGGTCGTGTCGTTCATCGGCGGGCGATGGGGGATGCGGGGCCGAGCGCACTCCACGGGCAGGCTCCGAGCGTGAGGGGGCGCACGGGGTTTGTATTCCCTCCGCCGCCGCGTTGTCAACGGAAAATGCGGG
>DASPOZ010000195.1:0-8860 GCA_035625755.1 Candidatus Sulfotelmatobacter sp. | reverse complement strand
GGTAGATCCGCAGGCCCCTCAGCCCCTCTGGCACCTTGTGCTCCTTAGGTTGGTCCGGTTGGCCTCCGTACCCGACTGCCCGATTGCCGGAGCGCCTGGTTGCCAGGCCGTCAGACCCCGATGTTGATGAAGAGGCGCACGGGGGCGAAGGCCTCGGCGTTCTTGACGCGGCCCTGGATGCCCCGGAAGTGGGCCGAGGCCCGGGCCACGTCCACGATGGAGAGCCCCTCGATGTTCGTCTTCATCACTTGCGAGGCATGGGCCTGCAGGGTGGCGATCTTGTCCTCCAGCACGCCATCGACGTCCACGTACACGCTGGGGGTGAAGTTCTGCGTGGTCGGGCCCTCGTAGCAGAGGACGTTGCGGGTATAGCGGGTGGCGCTCAGGGTGGAACTGGCCAGGTGGCGGTGGTCCTGGTGGGTGTCGTCGAAGTAGTGCACGAAGATGAAATCCGGCGCCACCATCCGGACCACCTCCTCGAGGCGCTGGATCAGCGCGCGCTCCAGGGGCAGTTCCGTATCCTGGTAGTCGCCCCACAGCAGCTTCCTGGCCCCCAGGATGCCCGCCGCCCGCTCCTGCTCGGCCCGGCGCACGCCCACGTCCCCCCCGTGGCCACCCTCGGTCATCACCAGGAGGAAGACGTGGTGCCCCTGCCGGGCGTACTTGATGAGGGTGCCGCCGCAGCCGAACTCGATGTCATCCGGGTGCGACCCGATGGCCAGGATGTTCATCTTATCTCCTCGTGTGGGCGTGAGGCGACACGCGTGAGACGTGAGGGGTGAGGCGTGAGGGGAGTTCCGCCTGACGCTTCACGCCTCCTGCCTCACGGGGTCCGCCACGCGGCGCCCTGCCGGAGCACCGCCAGGCTCCCCGGGCCAACGTTGCACAGCAGGTCCACGGCCGCCAAGTTGGGGATGAAGGGGCCGTAGCGCTGCGGGTATTCGGGGTGGAGGTAATCCTGGACCAGCACCCGGATGCCGGCCCGTGTGAACTGCTCCAGGTCCATGTATTCCGGGCCGAGGGCGCCGGCCAGGTACGTGTCGGCCTCCAGGCGCCGGCAGATGGCCAGCAGCCGCTCCGTGGGTTCGTGGGGGAGCGACCCCAGGGCCGAGGCCCGCACCGTGGGGCGCCGGATGCCCAGGAGGTGCGACAGGCATTCGACGCTGGCCACGGCCAAGTCCGCCAGCCGTTGCCAAGGGGCGGCATAGAGCGCCTCCAGGGCCGACCAAGCCGCGGCGAAGTGCGGCGCCGCCCCATAGTGGGTGGTCAGCGCCTGGCGGTGCTTGCGGGGCCAGTCCTCGCCCTCGGCGATGGGGACTTCGGCGATGCTCTGCCCGAAACGATGCCGCACGGGGACCGTGAGCCACTGGGCGCCCTGCGGCGCCTTGATCCGGTTCCGGTTCTGCCAGCCGTTCTTCTCGAACTGCACCGTGTCCAGGTACACGAAGCAATCCGCATGCTCCAGCTTGGCGAGGTAGCCCAGCCAGGGCAGGTAGTGCGGCTGGTGGATGGCCACGGCCCGGCCCATCACCCGCCCACCGCGACGAAGATCGGGTTGGTGAGGAGCCGGGTGCCGCGCTCGCCCCGGACGTCGAGGCGATAATACCACGGCCCGGCCCGCGGCGTCTCACGATCCTCGAGGTCCAGGGCCAGGGGCGTGGGGCCCTTCCGCTCGGCCAGCACGGCCCCGTTGCGGATCAGGCGCGCCTCCGCCGGGTGGGCCTTTCCATCGCTGGCCGCCACGGCCAGGGCGATGTGCGCCGGAGCGCCGCCCTCCGCGCGCACCGTCCCCGCCAGGCCCGTCCCATTCACCGCGAATCCCTCGAGCACCAGGGCGAACTCCGGGACCCGGATGTGGGCGTACGCCCGCCCGGCGCGCAGCGCCTCCAGGACCGCGGCCGGGGTGGGCGCGGCGGCCAGGAAGACCGTCTGCACATCCTCGAGGCGTTTGCCGGCTTCCCCCGTGGCGTGGAAGGCGGTCTCGCCGATGGCCACGGGCCAGCCGCCGCGCCGGCCCGCCTGGAACTCCAGGAGGAGGTGGTCCCAGAGGCCGCCGGGCGCCTCCACGGCCGTCGTATCGGCGTAGAGTGCCCCGAAAGCGGTGTAGCCGCGCGTGGCCGCCAGGGCATCGGGATAGGGGTCGGTGCGGGTGGTGACGGTGGCGCCGGCCCGGCGATACACGCCGAAGTCTCGCGCCTCGGGCATGGACCACACGGCGGCGCCGCCTCGCTCCACCACGGAATCGATGGTGGCCTGGTGCGGGGCGTAGCCCTGTGGGCCGCCCCCGGGGCGCCAGTAGGGGTTCCCGGCCAGGACCCCGTCCAGGGCCAGCAGGAGCGCCGAGGCCAAGAGGGCGGCGCCGGCCCAGCGGTAATGCGTCTCCCGACGGATGCGGAACTCTCGCCAGCGGGTATAGCGCACCCGGCGCAGCCCGAAGAGCCACACCCCCGCCACGGCCAGGGCGAGCGGGCTCAGGCGCAGGGGCCACTGGCCGGCGCGCAGGGGGCGGCCGTTGCCGACGATGGGAAGAGCCTGCAGGTCCTCCGCCCGCTCCAGGCCAAAGACCAGCAGGTTCTTCTGCCCGTCGTGCATGGTGAGGTTCCCATCCAGTAGCGAGCCCGTCCAGTAGTAGAACGGGATGACCTCGACGCCGGGCACCAGGATCATGTCGGGATGGCGCTCCCGGCCCCGCCGCACCGCCTCCAGATAGGCCGGGAGCCCGCCCGGGGCCAGCGAGGGAAACGTCTCGCGCCAGCGGAGGATGCCGGCCAGCGGCGCGAGGCCGTACTCGAACCGGAGGGCGTAATTCTCGGTGAAGAGCACGGCCCTGAGGCCGGCGGCGCGGGCCCGCCGCACCACGGCATCCAGGTCCTCGCTGCCGGTGCTGAAGGTGGTGTGCACGTGCACGGCCGCCGCGACGGGGACGAACTGGGCGGCCCCCGCCACGACGCCGTGCCCGACGATGACGGACAACGCCACGACCAATGCCCGCCGACCTGTGACAGATGATAGAGCGCGCCCCGCGCCCTTCCGTCGAATGGAAGCGCCGCGCGGCGCGCGGCTGCCGCCGCTGGTCACCGGCTCATGGCTCATCGGTCATTCCGGTACAGGGCGCCGAGGCGCTCGAGCATCACCTGGAGGCTGAAGCGCTCGGCGCGGGCCCGCCCCAGGGCCCCCATGGCCGCGGCGCGCATCCCGTCCCCCAGGATGGCCGCGATGGACTTGGCCAGCGCCGCCGGGTCCGCCGGCGGCACCAGCAGGCCCTGGCGCCCGTCCTCCAGCACGTCCGGCACGCCGCCCACCCGCGTGGCCACGACCGGAACCCCGAGCGCCATGGCCGCCACCAGGACGCGGCCCATCCCCTCGTTGAGGGACGGGAGGACGAAGACGTCCAGGGCGGCGATGACGGCGTCCACGTCCTCCCGGAACCCGAGGAAGTGGACGCGGGAGGCCACCTCCAGCGCACCTGCCTGCGCCTCCAGCGCCGCTCGTTCCTCGCCGTCGCCGGCCAGGGCCAGGTGGGCGGCGGGGCACTGCACCAGGACCTCCGGCATGGCCGCTACCAGGTGGGCAAGTCCCTTCACCGGGGCCAGGCGCGAGGCCGCCCCCACCAGCGGCGCATCGGCGGGGATCCCCAGGGCGCGCCGCACCTGGGGCCCCCCTCCGGCGGCGGCCCGGACCCGGCCGAGATTCACCCCGCTGGGGATGGTCACGTACTGTCCCGGCCGCCCCACCCGCAGGGCCAGGTGCTGCTCGGCCTCCGCATCGGTGAGCGTGATGATCCGTTCGGTGAACCGGGCGGCCCAGCGTTCCAGGCCGATGAAGGCCCACGTGGCGGGCGGCCCGAAGTAGCCGTGGAAGACGTGCCCGTGGGGCGTGTGGAGGATGCGGGGCACCCCCGCGAGGCGCGCGGCCAGGCGGCCCAGGAACCCCGCCTTGGAGGTGTGGGTGTGGACGATATCGAAGCGGCCCCGCCGCAGCAGCCGTCTGAGGGCCAGGAGGGCCCGCACGTCCCGCAGGGGCGCCGCGTCCCGGCGCAGCGCCGGGATCTCCAGCAGCCGCACCGCCGCCCCGGCGGGGGTCAAGGCCGCCGTCGCGCCCGGCCGCGAGGGCCCGTGGATCACCCAGCTTTCGAACGCCGGCGGCCCGAAGGCGGCGGCGGTGAGCAGTGTGTTCTCCGTGGAGCCGCCGGGATCCAGGCGCGTGATGATGTGGGCGATGCGCAGGGGTGCCATCATGCCTCCACGCGCGCGCGATGGGCCGCGCAGGCGAGGAGCGCCTCGGCCTCGGCCGCCACGCGGGCCGGGGGCAGCGCGCGGAGCCACCCCGCGTCGTCCCAGGGGCCGGAGCGGTCTGCGGCGAGGACGCGGGTGATCGCCGGGTGGCCCCGAGGGCCGAAGGCGCGCGGGTCCGTGGGGCCGAAGAGGGCCACCAGCGGGCAGCCGGCGGCGGCGGCCACGTGCATCGGCCCCGAGTCGTTGGTCACGAGGAGGGCCGCGCGCTGCAGGAGCGCCGCCAGCGCCCCCAGGCCCAGCCGCCCCGCGGCCACCGCGGGCCGCGCGCGCGACGCGGCGGCCACGGCCTCGGCCAGGGCGCGCTCCTCGGGGCCGCCCGTCACCACCAGGCGGGCGCCGGCGGCGGCCAGCCGGTCGGCGACGGCGGCGAAGCCGGGGGCGGGCCAGCGGGCCTCGCGCTTGGTGGAGCCCGGGTGCAGGCACGCGATGGTGGCGTCCCCGGAGATGCCGTGCTCCGCCAGGAAGGCGGCGCAGGCTTCCCGGTGGCCCGGACCGATCCAGAGCTCCAAGTCCGTCCCGGCGGCGGGGGCGCCCAGCGCCCGGACCACGTTGATCTGGCCCTCCAGCTCGTGGATGGCGGCCTCGGCCGTGACCCGGTAGCGGGGCAGGCCGAAGGGTGAGCGGCGCCCGGCCGTCACCGGCGCGCCGATCCAGCCCAGCAGCGCGGCCATGCGGACCCCCCCCGGCCGCGTCCCGATGAGGTACAGGTTCGCGGCGATGTCGAACCGCCGCGCCCGCAGCGGCGCCAGCGAGCGGGCCAGCCCCCGCCAGGCCTCCGGCCGGAGCGCCCAGCCGGGCGTCTTGAAGCGGGCCAGATCGAAGGCCGCCAGGTCATCCACGTATGGGCAGCCCTCCAGGAGTTCCAGGGGCGGGGTGCGCCCCAGGAGCGTGATCTGCGCCCCGGGGAAGCCGGCGCGCAGGGCGCGCAGGGCCGGGACGCCCAGCACCGTGTCGCCGATGCCGGCCACCAGGATGGCCAGGATGTGGCGGGCCGCCGCCATCACGCCCCCCGCCCGTCCAGGTACTGCCGCTGCCATGCCTCCAACACCACCAGGGCCCAGAGCGGATCGGCGGCGTTGCGCCGCCCCTCGGCGTGGGCACGGCGCAGGGCCGCCACCCCCTCGGGCCGGAACCACCCCCGGCGCCGCAGCGCCTCGGGGCCCAGGTACTCCTCCAGCAGAGGGGCCAGGTCCCGCTGGAGCCATTGCCCCAGCGGCACCATGAAGCCCCGCTTGGGGCGGTGCAGGATCTCGCGGGGGATCCAGGGGGCCAGGGCCGCCTTCAACAGGCCCTTCAGGCGGAGGCCGCGGAGCCTGAGGGCCGGCGGGATCGCGGCCGCGAACTCCACCAGGGGGTGGTCGCAGAAGGGGGCCCGGAGCTCCAGGGAATGGGCCATGGTCATCCGGTCGGCCATGGTGAGCAGGTCGTCGATGAGGTACGTGGTGGTGTCGGCCAGGAACATGCCGGCCAGCGGGTCGTCGGGGCATACCGCCAGGGCGGCGCGGCCGTCTGCCGCGTCCCAGGCGCGGCGCGCCGCCGCCAGCATCTCCGGGGCGAGGAGGGATGCCTGGGCCTCTGGGTCCAGGAACGCCGTCCAGCGGAGGTAGCGTTCCGGGAAGGGGACGAGGCCCCCGGCGGCGAAGCGCCGGGCCCAGCTTCCCCAGTTCCGGCTGCGCATGGTCTCGGGGACCAGGGCGGGGAGGGCGGCGGCCCCGGCCCGCCGGAAGGGGCGGGGGAGGCGGGCGTACGCCAGGGAGAGCCGGGCGCCCAGGTACCGGGGGTAGCCCGCGAAGGCCTCGTCCCCCCCGATCCCGGAGAGGGCCACGGTGACGCGGGAGCGGGCCGCCTGCGCCACCAGGAAGGTGGGCAGGGCGGAGGAATCGGCGAAGGGCTCGTCGAAGGCGGCCACCAGGTGCGGGAGCAGGTCGGCGATGCGGGGGGAGAGGACCTCCTCGTGATGCTCCGTCTGGAAGTGCCGGGCGGTGGCGCGCGCCTCGGCCAGCTCGTTGAAGGAGCCGGCCTCGGGCCCGTAGCCGATGGAGAAGGTGCGGATGGGCCCGGCGGCCACGCGGCGCATGGCGGCCACCACGGCCGCGCTGTCGATCCCGCCGCTGAGGAAGACGCCCAGGGGCACGTCGCTCACCAGGCGGGCGCGCACCGCATCCTCCACGTGGGCGCGGGTGGCCTCCAGCAGCTCGGGCCAGGGGCGGGCGCGCGGCCCGGCGGCGTCCCGCACCACGGCGGCCAGGTCCCAGTAGGGGCGCAGCGCGGCCCCGCCTTCGCCCACCGTCATGGTGTGGGCCGGCGGCAGCTTGCGGATGTCCCGCAGGATCGAGCGGTCCCGCGGCGTGTAGCCGAAGGCCAGATAGTGGCCGAGGGCGACGGCGTCCACCTCGCGGGCCACGGCGGGGTGCTCCAGCAGGGCCTTGATCTCGGAGGCGAAGAGGAACAGGCCGCCGGCCTGCCAGTAGTAGAGCGGCTTCTTGCCCAGCCGGTCCCGCGCCAGGAGCAGGGTCCGCCGGGGGCCGTCCCAGAGGGCGAAGGCGAACATGCCCCGGAGGTGCTCCACGCAAGCCGCACCGTACTGCTCGTAGGCGTGCAGGATCACCTCGGTGTCGCTGCAGGTCCGGAAGCGATGGCCGCGCGTCGGCAGGTCCGATCGCAGCTCGCGGAAGTTGTAGATCTCGCCGTTGAAGACCACCCGCAGCGTCTCGTCCTCGTTGGCCATGGGCTGGTGGCCGCCCGGCAGGTCGATGATGGACAGGCGGCGCATGCCCAGGGCGACGCCGGGGGCGATCCACGTGCCCGCGTCGTCGGGCCCGCGGTGCACCAGGGCCTTGAGCATCCGTTCCAGGAGGGCGCGATCCCCATCCCCGATGAAGCCGGCGATGCCGCACATGGTCTAGGAGGGCCCCCGCCCGGCCGCCGCGCCCTCGAGGAGATCCACGAGGCGCGCGACGGTCTTGCTCGCATCAAATTGGCGGGCCCGGGCCAGGCCGCGGCCCGCCAGCTCGCGCCGGAGCGGCGCGTCCTCCAGGATGCGGCGCAGCCCGGCGGCGATGCCGGCCACGTCCAACGGGTCCACGTAGAGCGCGGCGTCGCCGGCCACCTCCGGGAGGGCCCCGGCCCGGGCGCACACCACAGGCGTGCCGCAGGCCATGGCCTCCAGCGGCGCGTAGCCGAAGCCCTCCACCAGCGAAGGGCAGGCCACGGCGACGGCCCCGGCATAGACCAGCGGGAGGTCCTCGGCGGTGATGAACCCGGGCAGCAGGACCCCCGGCCGGGCCAGGGCCGCGGGGGGCACCGGCCGGGCGGGCCCGTGGCCGCCCGGCGTGCCCGCGAGGACGAGGCGGGTGCGCTCCCGCAGCGCCGGCGGGAGGCTCGCGTAGGCCTCCACCAGGCGCGGCAGATTCTTGTGCGGGAGGAAGTTGCCCACGGCCAGGAGGTACGGTCCCTCGATCCCGTAACGGGCCGTGGCCGCCGCGATGGCCTCGCGCGAGGCCGCGGGCCGGAACTCCTGCCGGACCGCGAGGTAGACGACGTGCACCCGTTCCGGCGCCAGCCCCAGCTCGGCCAGCAGCTCGCCCTTGCTGAACTCCGAATCCGTGACGACGGCGGCCGCCCGGCGGGCCAGGCACGCCGCCCAGGCGCGCAGGGCGGCGGCATACGGGCGCCCGTACCCCCGGGTGTACTCCGGGAAGCGGAGCGGGATCACATCGTGGATGGTGACCACGCTCGGGCAGGGCGCGGCCAGAGGTGCCTTGTAGTAGGGCGAGAAGAACGTCGTGGCCCGGGCGGCCCGCAGGGCGCGCGGCAGGAGGACCTGGTCCCAGTACAGGGTGGGGCGCGACGCGAGCCGGACCACCTCCAGGTGCGGGGCCGCCACGGGGATGGGGTTCTCCGGGCCCGCCACCGCGATGGTGCGGAGGTGGGGGCGGTTCCCCGCGATCTCCGCCAGCACGTCCCGCAGGAAGCGCCCGATCCCGGTGACGCGCCCCTGCACGAACTCCCGGCAATCCACCGCCAGGATCCCGGCCGCGGCCCCGCGGCATCCCCCCTGGGCGTGCCTCGCGGTCATCGCGCCCCCGGGCGCGCCGGCTTGCGCGCCTTGAAGATCATCTCGGAGAACCCCACGTAGCGGCAGTCCACGACTTCGTACCCGGCGGCCCGCAGGCGCCGGGCCAGTTCCTCGCGGGTGAAGTGGGTGATGTGCTCCTTGGCATAGGCCCCGGGCAGCAGCTTTCCGTACATCCATTCCAGCACCCACCAGAGCCAGCGGCCGTAGTCCGGCGTGCCCAGGATCAGGGTCCCCCCGGGCCGCAGGACGCGCCACATCTCCGTCCACACCTCCGGGGTATCGGGGACGTGCTCGATGACCTCGGAGTTGATCACGGCGGCGAAGCGGCTGTCGCGGAAGGGCAGGCGGTCGCAGCTCCCCCGCACCAGCCGCGCGTGGCGGGGGCGCAGCCAGCGCAGTTTCCGCTGCAGGATGTCCATGCCCACGGCCGCCGGCAGATCCAGGATGATCCGGCTGGAGCCGCAGCCGACGTCGAGGATCCCCTCCC
>DASPOZ010000194.1:0-12859 GCA_035625755.1 Candidatus Sulfotelmatobacter sp. | reverse complement strand
TGATCGCGATCTTCATGTCTTGCCCTCCTTCGGTACCATCATGGTCCGCCTAGCAGGCTGCTGAAAAAGGCCCAACATCTCTCCCCGCTGCCTCGGGGGCAGCGGGTGGGACGTTGGCGCGCTCGCGCGGCGCCGCGACGTACGGGCGCTTCTATTCCGCATTCCGCAATCCGCATTCCGCAATGATGGGCGCCGCCTTGCTCTGGATCTTTTTGAGCAGCCTGGGCACGAGAAGGTTTTTCATCATCGTGTGAGAGGTGGGAGGGGGAGGGTACATGCAGTGGACATTCGATCACGTCCACCTGATCGCTTCGGACGTGGACCGGGCGGCGGAGTTTTACGTGCGGATGTTCGGCGCGGCGGTGGTGAATCGGGGACTGGTCAGCGGCCAGCCGCAGGTGTGGCTGGACATCGGCGGCACGCTGCTGATCGTCCGCCCCCGCCGCCCCACGGATGAGCTGGCCGAGGGGAAGAACACGCGGCTGGACCACTTCGGCCTCCGCGTGGAGAGCCTCGAACGCGCCGCGGCCGAGCTGAAGGCCAAGGGGGCGAAGTTCACCGTGGAGCCCACCGCCTTCAACCCCACCACCAAGATCGCCTTCCTCGAAGGACCCGACGGCGTGCGCATCGAGCTGCTGGAGCGTAGCGGCGCCGTCGGCTCGGCCACGGCCACCGCCCCCGTCGGGATCTAGTGTAGCGTTATCGAAATACGTTTGCAGGATGCCCTTCCCGAAAATTCCCTCTCCCCTTTTCCTCTTCTCCCCCCTTTAGCAAAGGGGGGGGCGGGGGGGATTTTGGCGCTCAACTGCTCGTCAACCGTCCGATAGATCGCTGCCACCACAGCATCCCCGAAATCCCCCCTTCCCCCCTTTTTCAAAGGGGGGTAAGGGTTAAGTGAGCGCATGTGCCCTGGGCTCGGCGCTTCGCGCGCCGCCTTGCATCTGGGCCCTTTTGAGCAGCCTGCGCAAGAGCGCGTTGTTCAGTATTCCGTTCACGGGCCAGAAAAATGCACAGGCCCGGCCGTCGCCTCCCAACAGGGGAAGCGAGGGCCGGGCCTCAAGATCGGGGCGGCCGCCAACGGGCGGCGCCCCACGGTCACGTTCTGGCGTAGGCCTGCCGCTGGGATGTCCCCGCCATTGGCTGCTCCCCCTCGGTGGCCGGGAAGATGTCGTAGGCGTAATCGTGGGCGGCCAGGGCCACCTTGCTCAGGGTGCCTGCCTGAACGCGCCGGACGATCTCCTCGCGGGAGAGGTCGAAGATCGCGTCCAGGATCTGGGCGCACTCCTGCTCGTTGGCCTGGCCCACGACGAAGAGCACACGGGCGCTGTGCTGGAGGTAACGGGGCGAAAGCAGCTGCCGCTTCAGGAGCTCCATGATGACGGGCGCCTTGGCGCGGTCGAAGCGGCCGGGGTCGCCGCGGCGGTCCAGCTCGGCGAAGAACGCCGCCGTCCATTCGTTGTGGTAGTCCCACAATTTCTCGAACAGCTCCGCGGTGAAGCGCGTCCCGGCCTTCACCTCGAAGGCGTTCACCGCCGGCACGACCCCATCCTCGGTGAGGGCCGGCCGTTTGAGGTGGCCGTCCTTGGTGATGGCGGCCTGGTGGTGGACGAGGCTCCACAGCCAGGACACGTCGATGCGGTAGGTGGCGAGGTCATTCATGAAGCGCAGCATCAGCTCGTAGTCGTCGATGGCGGCGGCGAAGTTCCCGTTGAGGATCTGGAAGCCGTAGTTCGCCGCCATGTAGAAGGCGTGCTGGATGTGCTCGATGGTGATCTCACCCTTGGGCACGCCGTAGATGCTGTCCCACAGTTCCTGCGTGAAGAGTGTCTCCGGCGTGCTCAGCATATCCTTGCTGATGACCCAGGGCGTGATCCTGCCCTGCGGGTTCAACAGGCCGCGGGATTGCAGCAGGATCCGCTCCGCATCCACCAGGCCGCTGGCGACCGTGGGCACCGCCTTGCCCTTCACGTCCACGGTCTCGTGGGGGGCATCCAGGATCGCCTGGAGCTGCGCCACGGGGGCCCGCAAGGGGGCGTTGCCGGCGGCGACGTAGGCCGGCTCCGGGCTGGCGACCCAGCTCTGCCGATAGGCATCGTAGAGGCGCCCCTTCACGCGGCCCTCCAGGATGTCTTCCAGGGTGGGGCGGTGCCCCGCGGGGGGCGGGGCCTCGGGCACGAACATGAGCCCCAGCAGGCGCTCCCGCAGCTTGTCGAAGACCATGGCGCGCAGGGCCAGCGGGTTATACTTCGAGCGGCCGTAGGGATCGGACGGTTGGTAGATCATGACCGCCGCCATGCCGCCGATGGGGGCCCCGTGGGTGAGCTCGCCATCCTTCATGCCGGCCATCAGCATCATCAGGGCGTTATACCGCTGATACGCGATCATGTTCGGGGTGGCCATGCCGATGAACTGCGGATCCGGGAAGACGCCCTGCGGGTCGTCCTTCCACATCTCGATGAGGCTGGCCAGGTAGTCCCAGCGGCCGACGTTCGTCCCCAGCAGCCGGCGCCGCAAGACCCAGGCGATGGCGGGCAGGAACCGCCCCGCATTCCCCTCCTCGTAGAGGACCTTGATCTTGAGGGTGCCGGGCCGGAGGCCCATCATGCCTTCCAGCCGCTCCAGGAGCTTCTCCAGGATGAGGGCCTCTTGGGGGGTCTGGATCTTCGGGATGTAGTAGTAGACGCCGGTGCCCGCCTGCGTGAGGGAGTCGTAGTTGTTGAGGGCCCAGAGAAGGGTGATGGGGATCAAGCCGGGCGCCGGTTCGCCATCGACCGTGATGTGGTCATACCGCACGTGGATGCCGGGGGGCCGGGCGAAACGGGTCGGCCACTGCGCCGGGGACGTGTTGATCTTGTACGCGCGCGATAGGCCTTTCTTCACCACCTCGTAGGGGCGGCCGGTCCAGCGGCCTTCCAGGATCTCCTTGGCGTTCTGCATGGCCGCAAAGATCCCCACCGGCTGGTTCGTGGGCGTGCCGTCGGGCTGGAAGTGGGGCGGCGAGGCGTCCTCGAAGTCCGGCATGTTCATGGGCGCCGGGCTGTTCAAGGCGTTGAAGGCCATGTCCAGCGGGTGCCACGGCCCGGTGAGCTCCAGGCCGGGATTCGTCAACGGGTGGGCGTCCGCCGGGATGGGGACCTCGTCGTTGAGGCGCCAGCGCCACTGGCTGTCCCGCCCGAGGATGTTATCGATCAGGCCCTGGACGATCTGGCGAAACGTCCAGGGCTTTCCGGTGAGCGGATCTTCGTACGCGTCGTCCCACTTGGGCCAGGCATACTTCTCGCGGACCCCCGCGGGGGACTGCAGGAGCGTCCGCCGCGCGCTGAGGGCCGCGGCGATCTCGGGACCCAACTCCCGGGTGAGGGTGGCGATGGCCTGCTCGACGTCGATTTGCCGGCCGTTCGCCGTCTTGGTCCCGAAGAGCTGCGGGAACTTCTGCAAAACGTCCTGGCGGATCATGGCCATGACCTACCTCCTCAGCGCCTCCCCGCGGGCGCGCCGACGGTCGAACCCTCGGCCGCCCTGACCTCGGATCCCAGCAGTCGAGCCGGCCCTGAGTGCCCGTCGGGCCCGGCGTCGCCGAACCCGTCGGAGGATTGGATGCGCTCGGCCGCGCCCGGCACGAACCGGCGCTCCAACTCCTGGAAGTGGGCCACGCGCGCCATCACGTGGTGGCTTTCGGTGGGGTGGCCCACCTTCGTCCGCTCCAGGGCCCACTGGGCCTGCTCCTCGCTCCTCACGAGGTCTTCCATGGCGTTCCATACAGCATACATGGCCGCGTGCGCCGCGTAAAGCGTGATGAAGATGAACTTGTAGCCCAGGTCCGCCAGCTCCTGGAAGCGGAAGGGCTCCGGGTTCTGGTGCCAGCGGAAGGAGGAGGAGTAGTTGAAGGCCAGGGGCAGGTGGGGATGGGTCTTCCGCATGGCCTCGGCGAAGGCCACGGCGGGGGCACGGTCGGCGTTGGAGAGCTCGCACCACACCAGGTCCACGCCGGCGTCGGCGTAGGCGCGCCCGCGCCAGACGGCCTCCTCCAGGCTCCCGCCCACGGCCCCGAAGGCATCGGTGCGGGCGATGAGCACGAAGTCGGGGTCCAGCCGGTCCCGTTCCGCGGCCGCGGCCCGGAACTTGCCCACGGCCTCGTCCCGGGACACGATGGTCTTACCCGCGATGTGGCCGCACCGCTTGGGGAACCGCTGGTCTTCCAGGTGGATCCCGGCGACGCCGGTCTTGATGAACTCCTGGACCGTGCGCAGGGTGCTGAGGGCGTTGCCGTAGCCGTCGTCCGCATCGGCGATGATGGGGATCCCGACGGCGCTGGCCATCATGGAGGCGGTCTTGGTCACCTCGGTCATGGTGAGGAAGCCCATGTCCGGCCACCCGCTGGCCATGGCCACCGAGTAGCCGCTCATGTAGATGGCCTTCATCCCCACCCGTTCGGCGATCTGGGCGTCGAGGGGCGTGGCAACACCCCCCGTGAAGACGTAGGGCTCTTGGCGCAGGAGACGGCGGAACTCCCTTCCTTTGCTCTCCATGGAGCGTTCCCTCCTTGGGCGGAACGGTTCGGTGCCCTGTGGAGCGCAGCCGAAGACGCGGCCTGCGGGTGCGGAGCGTACGTGGCTGCACCCCGTGGACGATCTGCTGCCGGCCCGGGGGCTGCCCGGGCCCGTGGTGCCGATCCCTGCAGGGGTCTACCCTAGGGACCCCGGCGATGCGCCCGCCGGGGCGCGCTGGGGTGGGCGTACATTGCCCCGCGGGGCAGACCAAGTCAAACGGATTATCTTTATGGGCGCGATAAAAAAATGTTATCATACGGACGAGGCCGGGGCGCCGGTGGCGGGGGGGCCGCGCCGGTTCCGGCCGGGGCGGACCGGGGGGTGCGGCCCGATGGAGTTCGACCAGCTCAAGACCTTCGTGGCGGTGGCGACCTTCGGCGGCTTCCGCCGGGCGGCGGAGGTGCTGTTCGTCAGCCAGCCCGCCGTCAGCGCGCGGATCAAGGCGCTGGAGCGTTCCCTGGGCGCGGCGCTCTTCGAGCGCGGCCGGGAGGGGCTGGTGCTGTCCGCCGCGGGGCGGGCCCTGCGCCCCCAGGCGGAGCAACTCCTGCATGCCGTGGCCGTCGCCCGCCAGGCGGTGCAGGAGACGCGGGGCGCGGCCGCCGGGACCCTGCACATCGCGGCGGCGCTCTCCATCTGCACCTACCTGCTGCCGGACGTCCTGAAACGGTTCCAGGCCGGCCACCCGAAGGTCACCATCACCGTGCGGGCGGGGCACTCCAAGGAGGTCCTGGAGATGGTGCTGCGGGGCGAGGCGGAGATCGGCCTGGCCCGCTCGCTCCACCACCCCCTGGTGGAGACGGTGAGCCTGGGGGACGATCCCCTGATCCTGGTGGCCCATCGCGCGCACGTGCCCACGAAGGCGCGCCGGGCCCGCCTGGAGGAGCTGGCGGATTGGCCGCTGGTCTTCTTCGATCGCGGCTCCAGCGACTGGACGTTGACCCACGGCCTGTTCCGGCGCGCCGGCCTGGTGCCCAACGTGGTGCTGGAGGTGGAAACCATCGAGGCCGCGAAGCAGATGGTGGAGCGCGGGCTGGGGCTCGCCTTCCTTCCCTGGCTGGCCGTGGCGCGGGACATCCGGGCGAAGCGCTTCGTCGCCATCGAGGTCAGCGACGCGGAATCGTTGAGCCGGAGCCTGGACGTGATCCACTCGCGCCACCACCCGAGGAGCCAGGAGGCCCTCGCCTTCCTGCGGACGCTGCGGGCCGCGGTGAGCGAGGTGGTCGGGGCGGGCGGACGGCCCATCCTGCGCCGCCGGTAGCAGGCTGCTGAAAAAGGCCCACCTGCGGCGTTGGCGCGCTTGGGCACTCCCTGCGGCGTACCCGGCGTACGCCTCAGTCGGCCCTTCGCGCGCCGCCTTGCATTTGGACCTTTTTGAGCAGCCTGCTAGGACCCGCCGCCGCAGCGGCGGGCCAGGCCGGCGTCGCGCCGCGGATCTCGCCAAGATCCGGTCGCGCGGGTGATCGGGGCGGCGCGATGGCGGGAGTGGCGCCATATTCAGGTCTGAGGATGTTCAGATTGGGGAGATGACGTGGTGACGGGCAAGAAGTGGGCGCCGGCCTACCTGTCGTTGGAGCCGGGGGAGCTGCGGGCGAGGGCGGCGGCGGCGCGCGGGCGGATGCGGGAATGCTGCCTCTGCCCGCGCGCGTGCGCGGCCACGCGGCTGGAGGGCGAATTGGGGGACTGCCGGGTGGGGGCGAAGGCCATGGTGTCGAGCTTCAACCCGCACTTCGGCGAGGAGGAGCCGCTGGTGGGCTGGGGCGGCTCCGGCACCATCTTCTTCACGTCGTGCAGCCTGCGCTGCGTCTTCTGCCAGAACTTCGAGATCAGCCACGGGATGGAGGGGGAGGAGGTAGAGCCGGGCGCCCTAGCCGCCATGATGCTGCGGCTCCAGGCGATGGGGTGCCACAACATCAATTTCGTCACCCCCACCCACCAGGTGCCGCAGATCCTGGAGGCGCTGGCGCTGGCGGCGCCGGCGGGGCTGCGCGTCCCGCTGGTGTACAACTGCGGGGGCTACGAGGCCGTCCCCACGCTGTGCATGCTGGACGGCATCGTGGATATCTACATGCCGGACTTCAAGTTTGCCGATTCCGAGGCGGCGGCGACCTACCTGGACGCCCCCGACTACCCCGAGGTGGCCAAGGCGGCCCTGCGCGAGATGCACCGGCAGGTGGGAGACCTGGTGCTGGACGAGCGCGGCATCGCGCGCAGGGGCCTGCTGGTTCGCCACCTGGTGATGCCGAACGGCCTGGCCGGCACCCGCGCCGTCATGCGCTTCCTGGCGCGGGAGATCTCGCGGAACACCTACGTGAACATCATGGACCAGTATCGCCCCTGTGGCCTCGCCTTCCGCCACCCGGCCATCGCCCGACCCATCACCGCCGCGGAGTACCGCGAGGCCGTGGCGGCAGCGGCGGCCGAAGGCATCCACCGCCTGGATGCGCGGCGGTCGGTGCTAGGCATCCTCCGGATGGTCGAGCCATGATGCGCCCTCCAGCGGCACGCCGACAGACTCGCTGAAGAACCCCCTTCCGGGCAGGCTGCTCAAGAAGGTCCAGGTGCAAGGCGGCGCCCCCCATTGCGGAATGCGGAATGCGGATTGCGGAATGGGAGGGCCGGGGACGCTGCAGCGCCACCGCTGCCGCAACGTCGGCAGCGGGAAATTGTCCGAGCGCGCCAACGCCCCACCCGCTGCCGTCGAGGCGGCGCGGAGAGATGCTGGGCCTTTTTCAGCAGCCTGCTACGCGGCGCGGGGCGTCCCTGCACCTTCGGCGGCGTAGTGGTCGCGGCATTCGGGCTCGCGCCCCCGCACCACCCTCCGGCCGGCCAGCGGCCCCCGCCGTTCCGTCACCACCGTGCATTGCCTCTCCGCGACGCCGTCGTCGAAGTAGATCACTACCCAGTCCCGCGTGGCTCCCAGCTCGTGGGCGCGGGCGGTGTTGGAGAAGAGGGCCGTGTAGCGGGCGCGTTCCCGCTCCGTGTGGAGGATGGGAAGCCAGGCCTCGCCGGCCGGGTTGAACCGACGGGGGGCGATGGTGGGGAGCGCGCCGCGGCCGGCCTTGTGGCGGTACTCGGCGTCCACGTCCAGCAACTCGGCCACGGAGGGCTCTTCGGGGGGCGGTGGGGCGGGCGGGGTCGGCTGGGGGCGCCGGCGCAGGCGGCCGGAAAGGGCATCCCGCAGGCCCTGGGTCCGCTTGGGGCCGAAGCCGCCCAGGGCACGCAGGCGACCGTCGTGGGCGGCCAGCTCCAGGTCTTCCAGCGTGGCGATCCCCAGATGCTGGTGGATCCGGTGGGCGGTCTTCGGGCCGATGCCCGGCACGCCGGCCAGGAGCGCCTCGGGGTCCGTCCGGCCGCGTAGCCGGTCCAGGAGGGCCAGACGCCCGGTGACCACCAGTTCCTCGATGCTCGCGGCCAGCGAGTCCCCGATGCCCACCAGCCGGGTGAGGCCCGTGCGCCCCTCGGCGCGCACCACCTCCTCCGCGCGCCGGCCCAGGCCCCGGAGCGTCGCCGCGGCCCGGCGGTAGGCCGCCACCCGGAACGGATTCTCGACTTGCAGGGCAAGCAGCTCCGCCACCTCGTCTAGGTGCCGCGCGATGTCCCGGTTCTCCATGGCCGCCCATTTAGCAGGCCGCTGAAAAAGGCCCGACATCTCTTCCCGCTGCCTCGGCGGCAGCGGGTGGGGCGTTGGCGGGCTCGGACAATTTCCCGCTGCCGACGTTGTGGCAGCGGTGGCGCTGCGGCGTACCCGGCGTACGCCTCACTCGGCCCATCGCGCGCCGCCTTGCATCTGGACCTTTTTGAGCGGCCTGTCCGAACACGGACTGTTCCGCATCCTGTTAGGGCCTGTCCCAGAACGTCCACGCCCTTCGAGTCGGAGCAGATCTCGCGCCAGTTCTTGGAATAGACCCTCATACTGTAAGGTGGGACGGGGGGCGAGCTTCGTCCAGGGGCAGCGCTGGGCCGGGCCGGATGCAAGGGCGGCGGTGGAGCCGACCGAAAAGGGAGATTTGCGGGAGGAGCCGAGGCAGTGGTTACGCGCGGTGGACCGTGGGTTTCGGGGCGCCGGGCAGGCCGCGGCGGAGGGCGTGAACCATCTCTTTCAGGAGCGGGGAGCCCGGGCCCAGGAGGCGGGCCGCCTCGGTTTCGAACGTTTCGATGGCGATGTCCCGCACGGCGGGAGGCACCGTGCGGAGGGTGGCGCGGAACGCGCAGACATTCTCCCAGAGTGCCTCGATGGCAACCCGCCGCCGCCGCTCGTACGCCCCGCTGTGTGCCACCGGCCTGCTCCAACCTTCGGTAGGACCCTAGCACCGAACCCCGCGGCCGTCAATGATGCCGGGCGGAGTTGGGGACCGGGGGTCAGGGGCCGGGGAGACACATCGGAGCAGGCCTCGTAGGTATTGCCACTCCGACCCCCCACCCCCAACGCCTCGCAGGATGCTGAAAATCCGGTTCTCTCCCGGGCTGCTCAAAAAGGTCCAGATGCAAGGCGGCGCGCGAAGCGCCGACTGAGGCGTACTCCGGGTACGCCGCAGGGAGTGCGCGAGGCCGCCAACGCCCCACCCGCTGCCGCCGAGGAAGCGGGAGGAGATGCTGGGCCTTTTTCAGCAGCCTGCTACAGGTAATGGCCGGGGCCGCCATCGCCCCGGGGCACCGCCTGGCGCAGGCGCTTCCCCACCTCGGCGTACTCGCGCTCCATGGTCTCGGTGACGGAGGGGAGGATCTCCTGCAGCGCGGCCTGGAAGTCGGCGTGGGTCACGGCCTTGGCCTCCAGGTCCATCCGCAGGGCGAGCTGCGCGGCCTTCATGCAGAGGGCCGCCAGGTCCGCCCCGGTGAAGCGCTCGGTGCGCCGCACGAGATCCGCCAGGTTCACATCGGGGGCCAGGGCCATGGGCTTGGTGTGAACGGCCAGGATCTCGCGGCGGGCCGCGGCGTCCGGCACCGGCACGTACACCAGGGCGTCGAAACGGCCGGGGCGCAGGAGGGCCGGGTCCAGCAGGTCCGGCCGATTGGTGGCCCCGAGGATCACCACCCCCCGCAGCTCCTCCAGCCCGTCCAGTTCCGAGAGGAGCTGGTTCACGATCCGCTCGGTGACGTGGGGCTCGCCCGCCGCCATCCCCCGCCGGGGGAACAGGGCGTCCACCTCGTCGAAGAACACGATGGCGGGCGCCACCTGGCGCGCCTTGGCGAAGAACTCGCGGATGCGCTGTTCGGACTCGCCGTACCATTTGGAGAGCAGGTCGCTCCCCTTGGCCAGCATGAAGTTGGCCCGCGCCTCGTTGGCAACGGCCTTGGCCAGCAAAGTCTTCCCGGTCCCCGGCGGCCCGTAGAGGAGCACGCCCTTGGGGGCCTTGATCCCCAGGCGCAGGAAGGCCTGGGGATGCGTGAGGGGCAGCTCCACCGTCTCGCGCAGGGCCCGTTTCACGTCGGCCAGGCCGCCGATATCGTGCCACGTGACGCGGGGCACCTCGATGAGCAGCTCGCGCAGGGCCGAGGGGCGAATCTTGTGGAGGGCCTGGCTGAAGTCCTGGTGGGCCACCACCAGCCGCTGCAGGATCTCCGGGGGGATGGTCTCCAGCGTCAGGTCCAGCTCCGGCAGGATCCGCCGCAGGGCGCTCAGGGCGGCCTCGCGGCAGAGGGCGGCCAGGTCCGCCCCCACGCAGCCGTGGGTGAGGTCCGCCACCCAGTCCAGGTTCACGTCGGGGGCCAGGGGCATGGCCCGCGTGTGGATGGTGAGGATCTGGCGGCGGCCGTGCCGGTCCGGGACGTGCAGCTCGATCTCCCGGTCGAACCGGCCGGGGCGGCGCAGGGCGAGATCCACGGCGCTCACCCGGTTGGTGGCCCCGATGACGATGACGTTCCCCCGCGGCGTCAGCCCGTCCATCAGGGTGAGGAGCTGGGCCACCACGCGGCGCTCCACCTCCCCCGTCACCGCCTCGCGCTTGGGGGCGATGGAGTCCAGCTCGTCGATGAAGATGATGGCGGGCGGGTGCTCCATGCCCTCCTGAAAGATGGCCCGCAGGCGCTCCTCCGATTCCCCGTAGAAGCGCCCCATGATCTCGGGCCCGTTGATGGAGGCGAAGTGGGCCTTGGCCTCGTTGGCCAGGGCCTGCGCCAGCAGGGTCTTGCCGGTCCCCGGCGGGCCGCTCAGGAGGACGCCCTTGGGGGGCGTGATCCCCAGGCGGTCGAACAGCTCCGGGTGCTTGAGGGGCAATTCGACGACCTCGCGGATCTCGTTGATCACGTCCCCCAGCCCGCCGATGTCGTCGTAGGTGATGTCCGGGACCCGGGCCTCCTTCGTCTCCACGTACTCGGGGAGCAGCTCCACCTCGGTCTGGGCGGTGATGCGGACGATGCCGGAGGGGGTCGTGGCCGCCACGATCAGCCGCACCTCGCCCAGCCCGATGGCCAGCGACCCCAGGAAGCCGCGCAGCAGCTCCTCCGGGTACATGCCGGGCGGCAGGATCTCCCGCGGGCGCTGGGCCGTGCCGGCCGTGATCAGGTCGCCCTTCACCACCGGGCGGTAGATGAGCGCCTGGCGCAGGGCCTCCCCCGGGGCCACCACGCGGATGCCCTTGCGGGTCGGCGCCAGCGTGACCTTCTCGGCCTCCCGCCAGAGGGCCTTGCGCACCTGCACGTAGTCGCCGATACTGGCGCGGGCGTTGGTGCGGATCACGCCGTCCATCCGGATCACGTCCAGCCCCTGGTCCGCCGAGCGGGCGGCCGCCACCTGGGCGGCCGTCTCCCGCTCGCCCACGATGGACACGATCTGGCCGCGCTCCATCTCCAGGGCGGCGAAGGCCGCCTCGGTGATGCGCACGATGCCCCGCCCCACGTCTTCCTGGCCCGCTTCGGCCACCTTGAGGCGAAGACCTTCCAAGACCTGGGTGTCCTGCATCCCCTCGCTCCTTGCGCGCCCGGCGCTTTATACTAGCAGAAAGGGGCCGGGCGAGGAACCCCGGGCGGGGCCCCTATTCGGGCGGGCGTGAACCATGGTATAACTCCACTGGCGTCCGGGTGGTTCCGGCGGGAGGGAGCGCATGGAAGCCGGCATCTTCTCCATCCTCATCCTGGTGGCACTGGCCTTGTATATCCTGCGGGCGTCGGTGCAGGTGCTGCGGGAGTACGAGCGGGCGGTGGTCTTCCGCCTGGGCCGCAAGGCCCGCGCGCTGATCAACCTGGGCGGCGCCGGCAACGGCCCCGGGCTGATCCTCCTGATCCCGATCATCGACCGGCCGGTGCGGGTGAGCCTGCGGACGGTCGTGATGGAGGTGCCCGCGCAAGACGTGATCACCCGGGACAACGTCTCCGTCAAGGTGAGCGCGGTCATCTACTTCCGCGTCATCGATTTCGAGCTGGCCGTCATGGAGGTGGAGGACTACCTCTTCGCCACGGCGCAGATCGCCCAGACCACCCTGCGGAGCGTGCTGGGCCAGTCGGAGCTGGACGAGCTGCTGGCGGAGCGGGAGCGGATCAACCAGCGCCTCCAGCAGATCATCGATGCCCACACGGAGCCCTGGGGCGTCAAGGTGGGGGTGGTGGAGGTGAAGCAGGTGGACCTCCCCACGGCGATGCGCCGCGCCATGGCCATGCAGGCCGAGGCCGAACGGGAGAAGCGGGCCAAGGTCATCCACGCCGAGGGCGAGCTGCAGGCCGCCACGAAGCTCTCCCAGGCCGGCCGCATCGTGGCGTCGGAGCCGGTAACCGTCCAGCTCCGCTACCTGCAGACCCTCACCCAGATCGGGACCGAAAAGAACTCCACCATCGCCTTCCCGATCCCCTTCAGCCTCCTCCGGTCCTTCCTGCAGCGGCGGCGGGCCGCGGCCGGGGGCAGCCAAGGGAAGGGGACGTAACTCCGCGCCGGGGGCTCGTGGGCTTTCCCCGCGGGGCCCCGGCGCCACCCATCGAAACATCTTCTAGCGATCTCGTATGGTCGATCGCCCGCGCGGCCCGGCCTGTCGGGCCACGGACGCCCCACCGGGGACTTGGATCCCCCGGCGGGGCGTTCGTGCTCATGCGGAGGAGCCGACAGCCCCGAAGGTGGTGTCGCCAGGGCCGGGTCTGGCGGGATCGTTGACGGGCTGTGGAAAGGACCTATATTAGATGTAAGATGCCAATTTTGCGCCCCGGGTTTCGATCGGCAGAGCCGCCCCGGTTTGTTGCCTCCGCGCCGAGATTTTCCTGCCCCTGGGAGGGCGCGCCCCGTCCTTGCGCCTCGTCTTGCCTGGACGTTTCGTCAGGCGAGGAACTATGGCAAGCAAAGACATTCCGCTCTCCGCGGACGCCGCCTCACGGGGCGTTCCGGTGGA
>DASPOZ010000193.1:0-4019 GCA_035625755.1 Candidatus Sulfotelmatobacter sp. | reverse complement strand
CCCCCGTGATCTCCCCTTGGCATCGGAGTTGGCCACGAGGCCCCGGACACCCTCACCCGCACCCTCTCCCGCAGGCGGGAGAGGGAAACCGGGGGATACGAAAACCTCAAAAAAGGGGGATGTTCTTAAAGGCCCCTCGCCCCATCTGGGATGGGGGTGAGTGGGCACCGAACGCTAGCGGAAGCGGGCGGCGAGGCCGATAGGTTCGGGAGCAAAGAGGCGGGCGTCCATGGGGCGGACCTCGGCGGGTAGGATGGGGGAAAAGCCCATGAGGGGGAGGATGTCCCGCTGGAGGTCGACCCCGGGCGCCAGCTCCAGCAGGACGACGCCCTCGGGGACCAAGCCGAAGACGGCGCGCTCGGTGACGTAGCGCACCGCCTGGCCCTGCCGGCGGGCGTAGCGCCCGCTAAAGGTGATCTGCTCCACCTGACGCACGAACTTCGGGTGGCGGCCCTCCTGGAGGATGCGGAGCCGCCCGTCCTGGGCGGCCACCCGCAGGCCCCCCGCCGCAAACGTGCCGCAGAAGACGACCTTCCGGCTGTGCTGTGTGATGTCGATGAAGCCGCCGCAGCCGGCCAGTTGCCCGCCGAACCGGCTCACGTTCACGTTCCCCTCGGCGTCCGCCTCGGCTAGCCCCAGGAAGGCGATGTCCAGCCCGCCCCCGTGGTAGAAGTCCATCTGAGAGGGGACGGGGATGCAGGCCTCGGGGTTGTGCACGGCGCCGAAGATGAGGCCCGGAGCGGGCACGCCGCCCCAAAGACCTTGCTCTACGGTGAAGGTGATCCGGTCGGCGATCCCTTCCTCGGCGGCCACGCGCGCCACCCCGTCTGCCATGCCGAAGCCCAGGTTGATCACGGCGCCGGCCTCCAGTTCCATGGCCGCGCGGCGGGCCACCACCTTGCGCTCGTCCAGCGGCATGGGTTGGAGGCCCACTTTCGGCGCGCCCGGCTCCCCCGCCAGGGATGGGTCGTAGGGGCCGCCCCAGGTCTGCTGCTGCTCCGGGTGGACCACGACGGCATCCACCAACCCTCCCGGCACCGCCACGGCCTTGGGCGGGATCGCGCCGGCCTCCACCCGCCGCTTCACCTGCGCGATCACGATGCCGCCCGAGGCGCGCGCCGCCAGCGCGAGCGTGAGCCCCTGGATGAAGGCCGGCTCCTCCTCCATGCCGATGTTCCCCGCGGGGTCGGCGCTGCTCCCCCGGATCAAGGCCACCTGGACGGGCAGCGCCGGGTAGAAGAGCCACTCGCCCCCAGCGAACGACACCACCTGGACCAGGTCCTCCGTGGTCCGCGGCGTGAGCCTGCCCCCCTCCACGCGTGGGTCCACGAAGGTGTGCAGGCCCACGCGCGTGAGCACGCCGGGCTGGCGCGCCGCCGCGGCGCGCAGCATGTGGCTCATGGCCCCGAGGGGCAGGTTGTAGGCCTCCACCTTCCCGTCGGTGACGAGACGGGTGAAGGCCGGCGACATGCCGAAGTGCCCGCCGATCGCCCGGCGGACCAGTCCCTCGTGGGCCAGGTGGTCGAGCCCCTCCTTGCGCCGGTCGCCGATCCCGAAACAGTGGAAGACGGTGAGGTGGCGGGGCCGCCCGCTGCGCTGGAAGCGGTGGCCGATGGCGCGGAGCAGCGCATCGGGCTCCACCACGCCGCCCCCCGAGCCTTCCACGGCGACGAGGTCCCCGTCCTCGACGAGGGCGGCGGCCTCGGCGGCCGAGAGGAACCGTGTCCCGCCTCTCCGCCGGGTCATGGCGCCTCCATCCCGGCGGGAGGTTCGCCGGGGGGGCCGCCCTCGGCCTGGGGGCGGGGGAACTTCTCCAGGGCGATCCCATCCAGCACCAAGTCGCCACGCTGCGTCGTGCAGCGCATGCGGACCGTCACCACGCGCCGCTCACGGTCGATGGACTCCACATGGCACACGGAGCGAATCGTGTCTCCCGGGCGCGCCGGGGTGGGAAAAGCGAAGTCGTGTCCGATGGTCACCGCCCCCGGCGCCACCAGGGCCGTGAGCGCCGCCGCGGCGTATCCGGCCAGCAGCATGCCTGGTACCGCGCGGCCCGCGAGCCCCGCCGCCCGCGCCGCCTCCCCGTCCGCGCCGAGGCGGTCGGCGCCGCCCGTCAGGCCCGCGTAGAGGGCCATGTGCGCGTCCGTCACCAGGTTCACCGCTTCGGCTCGGTCGCCGATGGCGAAGCTGTCCACGCTCTTGAGGTTTTCGGGCATGGTGCGGCGTATCCTCAGACACCCGCTACGGGCGCCGGGTCGGGATTTCGGCAGGCGCGGCCATAATGCGTTCGGTGGCAATGCCGGCGACCACGGCCTCGCCCCGCTGGTTGGTGCAGGTTGTTGTCAACGTGACGACTCGGTCCGTCGCGTCCACCCCTGCGACCTCGGCGGTGGCCGTGATGGTGTCGCCGGGGCGGACGGGGGCGGTGAAGCGCAGCTCGCGCCGCAGGGAGAGGCTCCCCTGGGGAAACAGGGCCGCCAGCGCCCCGTCCACCAGGCCGGCCGTGAAGAGGCCGTGGGCGATGGTGCTGCCGAACCGCGTCCTCCTGCCGAACTCGGCGTCCACGTGGTGCGGGGCGAAGTCTCCCGTGATGCCTGCGTAGAGGGTGATGTCCGACTGGGTGATGGTGCGCGAGAAGGTCCCGCGCGCGCCGACCGGGGGGAGAAGGAACTCGGCGTCCGGATGGTGATCCTTGGGAAGGGTAGAATCGCTCACTACAGTGCCCTCGCCGGGAACGGGTACGGGAACGGGAACGGAGAACTACAAGACGCGCAGGTGGAAGCCGCCGTCCACCTCGAAGGCATCGCCGGTGGAGAAGGGGAAGGCGCCCGAGGCGATGGCCGCCACGGCCTTGCCCACATCCTCGGGGGTGCCCCAGCGGCGGATGGGGGTGAGGCCTTCGGCGATCAGTTTGTCGTACTTGGTTTTCGCCGGGCCGATCAGGTCCGTCTCGATGATGCCGGGACGGATCTCGTGGACCCGGATGCCGAATTCGGCCAGGCGCGCGGCCCACAGGCTGGTGGCCATGCGGACGCCGGCCTTGGAGATGCAATACTCGCCCCGGTTGATCCCCGGGGCGTACCCGGAGATGGAGCCGATGTTGACGATGGCGAAGTCGCGCTCGGGGTGGTGGCGCTTCTGCTCAACCATCCAGCCCGCCACCTGCTGGGTGAGGAAGTAGGGGCCCTTCAGGTTCACGGCCAACACGTGGTCGAACTCCTCCTCGCGGGCCTCCAGGATGTCGCGGCGCACGGCGGCGGCGATCCCCGCATTGTTCACCAGCAGGTCGATGCGCCCGTACGCCTTGCGGACCGCCTCCACGATGCCCTGGCGGTCCTCCCGGATGCCCACATCGCCACGCACCAGCTCGGCCCGCCGGCCCATGCGCTGGACCTCGGCCTGCACCCCACGGGCCGCCGCCTCATTGGCCACGTAGTTCACGGCCAGGTCGTAGCCGACGCGCGCCACCTCCAGGGCGATGCCACGGCCGATCCCCCGGCTCGCCCCCGTCACCAACGCAACACGGTCCGCATGCATCGTCCTGCATCTCCCCGCGCCCCCCGCGGGCGCGCCGAACCCTACAGATTTTCCATAAACCTGCATGCTGCAGGCTGCTCAAAAAGGTCCAGATGCAAGGCGGCGCGCGAAGGGCCGAGTGAGACGTACGCCGGGTACGTCGCAGCGAGCGCCCGAGCGCGCCAACGCCGCAGATGGGCCTTTTTCAGCAGCCTGCTAGGCGAAGGTCTTCACGGGGAGCGGCGCCTGCGTGCCCAGCGCCTTCTTCCCGTCCCGGTATATCTCCGCGTAGACCTTGTCCCGTGGGACGCATCCGGTGGGGTACTGGCCCGGCGCGTTGTGCTTCCACCGCATGAGCGTGGTGCAGTCGCTCACCGTGATGCAGGCGTTCCGCCGGTCCATCTCTCCCCTCTCCAGGAGGTCGCGCACCCAGTCCGGGTAGGCCAGCGCCCCCCGGCCCACCCCGACGATGGCGACCCGGCCCCGCTTCAGGTTGGCCTCGG
>DASPOZ010000192.1:0-14005 GCA_035625755.1 Candidatus Sulfotelmatobacter sp. | reverse complement strand
ACCGCCGGCACGGCCGGCGCACCCCCGCCGTTCGCCGGGCCGGCCACGGCGGGACGATCCACCGGGATGCCGGCCAGCGCGGTGCGGCCGTTCGCACCGGGGATCAGGGGAAAGAACGCGGCCGTCATGCCGGCCCCGCGGCCACAGACAGGTGGTTCCGTCCGGCGGCCTTGGCGCGGTAGAGTGCCTCATCGGCCGCGCGGATCATGTCCTCGGGCTTGCACATGGCCTCCGCGGCGAGGGCCACACCCGCGCTGAGCGTCAGCCGCACGATCTCCTCCGGCCCTGCGGCGGGAAAGGGGTGCTGGGCCACGGCGTTCCGGATCCGTTCGGCCTGCAGGGCGGCCGCCCCCGCGTCGGTCTCGGGAAGGATGAGCCCGAACTCGTCCCCGCCGTAGCGGGCCGGCACGTCCACCTCGCGGGAGTGGCGCCGCAGGATCTCGCCCACCCGGCGCAGCACCTCGTCCCCGGCCAGGTGGCCGTAACGATCGTTGTAGTCCTTGAAACGGTCGATGTCCAGCATGACGAGCGACAGGGGGCGACCGTACCGCTGGCTCCGCCGCAGCTCCTGGCCGAGCCGCTCGAAGAAATAGCGCCGGTTGCTGAGCCCCGTGAGGTCGTCCACGATGGCCAGCCGGCGGACCTGGGCGAAGAGGCGGGCATTTTCCATGGCCGCCATCGCCTGGCTCGCCAGGGCCTCCAGCAGGTCGGCGTCGCTGGCGTGGAAATGGGCCGGGGCCCGGTGGCCCACCCCCAAGGCCCCCACCGCGGCATTCCCACGGCGCAGGGGGATCGCCAGCCAGCTGGCGCGGAAGGGCTCGCGCACGGTGGCGGCGCAGGCCCGTTCGGCCTCCCCACCCGGCACCGGCGTCCACTGGAGGCCCAGACCCTGGGCCTGCTCCTCCTCCCCCCGGCCCTCCGGGAGAACGGCCCAGGCGGCGTCGATCCCGCTCCGGGCCCGCTGCAGGACCTGGCCGCCGGGGGCGGCGAGGCAGAGGATCGCCGCCTCGCCCCCCAGGAGGCTGCGGGCGTAGTCCACTACCACGTCGAAGAGGCGAGGAACCTCGAGGCTCGCCGCGAGCTTCGCCATCATGCCGTTCAAGGCCGCCAGTCGGTGGGTCCGCCGCCGCAACTCCTCGGCCATCCGGCGCAGGCGGAGGAGGACCCGGATCCGGGCCACCAGTTCCTCCTTGTTGCACGGCTTCGTGACGTAATCGTCCGCGCCGCTCTCCAGGCCGCGGACCTTGTCCCGCACCGAGTCTTTCCCCGTGAGCATGATGACCGGGAGGGCGTCGTACCGAGGGTCCTCCTTGACGGCACGGCAGACGGCATAGCCCTCCATGTCGGGCAGGATGAGGTCCAGCAGCACCAGGTCCACCGGATGGCTGGCCAGGGTTTCCAGGGCCTCCCGCCCCGTGGGGGCGCACAACGTGCGGAACCCGGAGCCGCCCAGCACGGTCTTCAGGATGGTCCCGATGCTCGCGTCGTCATCCACGACGAGGATGGTGGGCATCTCCCCCGTCGCTACCTGCGCGGCCATCCCCCTCCCCCAGTTGAACGGGCTTCCCGATAAAGAAATATGGTACACGAAAGCCCTCCCCGGAGGAAAGGAAAAGGCGTGCGAGGTCGGCGCGGGCCACCCGCGGGGCGGGGCAGGAAGGCGGTGTTGGAGGAACGGCGTTCAGCCGGACGGAACGGGGGCGGGAGGCGGGTTGCCGTCCCGGGGGAGGACGAAGCAGAAGCGGCTGCCGCGCTCGCGGCTCTCGGCCCAGAGGCGCCCGCCGTGCTCCTCCACGATCACCCGGGAGATGTAAAGCCCCAGGCCGCTGCCCGGGAGCTGCTGGCTTCCCCGGTAGAACCGGTCGAAGATGTGCGCCAGGTCCTGCGGCGCGATGCCGGGACCCTCGTCCGTGACCGCCACCAGCACGTCTGCGCCCCGGTCCATGATCTCCGCCACCACGGCATCGCCGGGGCGCGAGTGCTTGAGGGCGTTCTCCACTAGGTTGACAACCACGCTCTTGAGCCGCTCGGGATCCCCCGAGAGCGCCGGGAGGGACGGCGGCCGCACGATCCTCATCTCGACCCTCTGCTCCCGGGCGAGGCCCCCGAGGCTCTCCACCGCCTGCGCCACCAGCTCGCCCATGTCCACCGGCCTGCGCTCCAGGCCGAACTCCCCCGCCTCCAGGCGGGCGATATTCAGGAGCGTCCCCATGAGGCGCACGAGGCGTTGCGTGTTGATGAGCGCGATGTTGAGCAGTTCCGGGTGGGTCTCCGGGAGGGCCTCGCTGGAGCGGAGGATATCCAGCGCCGCGCCGATGGAGGTGAGGGGCGTTCGCAGTTCGTGGGCCACCGTGGCCAGCAGGTCCACCCGGCGACGGTCCAGGTCCCGCAGGCGCGCGGTCTCCGCCCGCAGGGCGCCCACCTCGCCCTCCAGACCGGCCACCTGCCGCCCCAGGGCCAGGCTGGACCCGGTGAGAGACTGGTGGGTCTGGTCCAGCTCACGCACGCGGCCCTCCAGGGCGGCCCGGGCCGTCCGCTGCTCTTCCAGGCGGGCCTCGAGGTGGACGACGAGTTGGTGGTGGGATTCCGCCATCCGCTCGAACGCCCGAACCAGGACCTCCAGCGTCTCGCTCACGGCCACGCGGTCTCCGGCCCCCCGGGGAACTCTCCCCTTGGCCTGGGCCTCACCGGTAATTGGTGAACTGCATGTCGATGCCCACGTCGGTCTTGCGGAGCTCCTGGATCACCGTTTGGAGGTCATCCTTCGACCGTCCCGAGACCCGCACCTGATCTTCCATGATCTGGACCTGCACCCTGAGCCCCATGCCCTTGATCCGCTTCACGATCTCCCGCGCCTTCTCGGTGGGGATGCCCTGCTGGATGGTCGCCTCCTGCCGCACGGTACTCCCGGCGGCGGGTTCGACCTTCCCGTAGCTCAATCCCCTGAGGGGCACCTTCCGCTTCACGAGCTTCGCTTCGAGGACCTCGACGACGGAACGGAGCTTGAACTCATCGTCGGCCTGCAGGACGATGGTGTTCTCCTCCCGCCGGACGGTGACCTTTGCGCCTTTGAAATCGAACCGCTGCAGGATCTCCTTCTGGGTCTGCTGGATGGCATTGTCCACTTCCTGGAGATCGATCTTCGAGGCGATATCGAACGAAACATCTTTGGCCATGGCCCGCGAGCACCTCCCGATCCGGAAGGGAAAGATGCGCCTCCACCTGGCCCGGGGGGGTGGGGTGGAAGGGACAGCTCCCCTTGACGTGTGCGGCCGGCCAGGGCGCCGGACGCACGTACATGGGCCCGAACCGAGGGCACGGGACTCCCCGAGAGAGGACGCTCGGGGGATAACGGGTGGTGCGTGCGGTCTTCAGACCGGCAATCCCCGTTCCCATCGGCCGGAAAGGAATCAGGCTTCCCCCAGGTTACGCAGAATGCCCCCTTTCCATGGAGTTATCTGGTGGCGCTGGCGTGGTAGACCAGGCGCCGGAAAGGACGATTGTTGGCAGTCCCGACACCTCGCCACGCGAGTGTCTGGTGCTGGAACTCATGAGTCTTGCGGATTCAGGACATTAGGTGTGTAAAGCAGACCGGCGCTGGGCAATGCCTGTTTCGTCGCCCGTACCGACAGTAGCGGGGGCTGGCGGGCCCGCGAGCGTCCTGTGCCTAACCCCGTGTTCCCATGCCTTGCTGAATCTTACGCAGGCTCCCGGTGGCGCGCGCGGGCTTGAGCAAGGGGCGGGGCCACTGGGCCACCCGGCCGCGCCGCCGAGGACGATGCCCGCCGGGAGGGCAGGCGGCCCGGTGAGGAGTCCCGCGGCGCTGCCCCAGGCCCCGGGACAGGGCCCGATCTTGACCAGAAATCGCCAAGGGGTTCGCACGATTCCCCAGGAACCAGGCCGCAGGGCGGGAGAGGCCCTGCGTCAGGAGGTGTCCGAGACGTGACGCGAGCAGGATGCGGAAAAACTCTCGCTTCCCCGGGCAGCCCAAAGAGGTTCAGATGCCAGGCGGCGCGCGAAGGGCCGAATGGGCAGGCCTGGATCTACGCCGTAGCGGCCCGCTATTCCGCACGCCACATTCCGCAATGCAGAGGTGGGCCTCTTTCAGCAGCCTGTTAGGGGCGGGCGCCCGCTCCCGTCACCACCTGGACGCCGGGGGGCGGCACGAAGGTGAAACGGCTGTCCGGCACGCCGGTGTTCAGACGCTGATCGGAGAGCGCCAGGACGATGGTGTTGCCCACGGCATCGAATACCGTGGCCTGGACGATAAGGGATGAGGCCAGGTCCACCTCCAGCAGCAGGCGCGCCAGCGTCGCATTCGGCTTGACGGGCCGCAGGTCCAGAAGGGCGGTCTTCCCCCCGCCGGCCGCGTGGGCCACCTCGCGGATCTGGAAGTCCTGCCGCAGGTTCCCCGCGCCCATGAGAAAGGCCAGGGGGGTGGCGCCCAGGGCCCCCTTCGTCTCCCGCACCAGCACCTGCTTGTCCTCCGGGCTGTAGGCCCAGAAGGTGGTTCCGTCGGTCACGAAAAGCCGGGGATCGGGCTCGGCGTATTCCCAGCGCATCTTCCCGGGCCGCTTCACGGCCACGGTTCCGCTGGCCTGTTGCACCTGCGCGGCGGCCGTGATGGTGGAGGTCTGCCGGAAACGCGCCGTCAGGTCCCGCGCGGCGGCGTAGGTCCGCTCCAGCCGATCCACCACCTCATCCAGCTGGCCGCCCGGCGCCGCGGCGGCGGCCCGCGGCGCCGGCAGGGCCGCCATGAAGAGGGCCACCACCAGCATGCCGGCCGCCCGCGCTGCGGCCGGCGCGGGCGCGCAGCCCCCGGCCCTCACGGCTTCTCTGCCTCCCGCAGGACCTCGCGCGGCTTGGCGCCGTCCGGCGGGCTCACGATGCCCTCCTGCTCCATCCGCTCGATCATGCGCGCCGCCCGGTTGAACCCCACCCGCAGCCTCCGCTGAAGCATGGAGATGGACGCCTGGCGGGTCTGCACCACCAAGTCCACGGCCTGCCGGTAGAGCCCATCTGACTCCCCCTCTTCCTCGCCCTCCTCCGCCGTCGCGGCCTCGGGCAACAGCTTCCAGGCGAACTCCGCGGGGCGGGCCTGGCGGCCCAGGAACTCCACGACGCGGCGCACCTCCACCTCCGTCACCTTGCAGCCGTGGATGCGGATCGGCTTGGAGGTAGCCGGGGGGATGAACAGCATGTCCCCCATTCCCAGGAGCTGCTCGGCGCCGTTCATGTCCAAGATGGTTCGCGAATCCACCTTGGAGGAAACCTGGAAGGAGATGCGGGCCGGCAGGTTCGCCTTGATGACGCCGGTGATCACGTCCACCGAGGGGCGCTGGGTGGCCACCACCAGGTGGATGCCCACGGCCCGGGCCAGCTGCGCGATCCGTTGGATGGCCGTCTCCACCTCGGCGGGCGACACCAGCATGAGGTCCGCCAGCTCGTCGATCACCACCACCAACATGGGCAGGGGGGCCAGCGGCTGTCCCTCCGGCCCGCCGGCCATGGGCCAGCGCGCGCCCGCCGCGGGGTCCGAGGGCGGGGCCGTGTCCGAGTCCGGCGCAGAGGCGGACCGGGCGCCGCTCTTGGCCCGCTCGGCGGCCAGGGCGTTGTACGCCACCAGGTTGCGCGCCCCCACCTGGGCGAAGAGACGGTAGCGCTCCTCCATGTGGACAACCACCCGCTGGAGCCGGCGGGCTGCGTCCTTGGCGTCGACCACCACCCGGTCCACCAGGTGGGGGATCCCGTTGAACATGGACAGCTCGACCCGCTTCGGATCGATCAGCACCAGGCGCACATCCTCCGGCCGGGAGCGGTAGAGAAGGGTCAGGATGAGGGCGTTGATGCAGACGCTCTTGCCCGATCCCGTGGCGCCGGCGATCAGGAGGTGGGGCATCTGGCCGAGCTCGGCCACGTAGGGCGATCCCTCGATCTCCTTCCCCAAGGCCAGGGGGAGCGGCCCCTGGACCTCGCGGAACTCCCGCGAGGCCAGCACCTCCTTCAGGAACACGGTGGCCCGCTGCCGGTTCGGGATCTCCACGCCCACCGCCGCCTTACCCGGGATGGGCGCCACCACGCGGACGCTCATGGCCTTGAGGGCCAGGGCCAGGTCGTCGGCCAGGGCCACGATGCGCTGGATCTTCACACCCGGGGCCGGCTCGATCTCGTAGCGCGTGATCACGGGGCCGGGGTACACGCCGGCCACGCGGCCCTCCACGCCGAAGTCCCGCAGGGTCTTCTCGAGGATCTCGGCGTTGGCCTGCTGCTCCTCTTTCCCCGGACCGGCCACCGTGCCCGTGGGAGCGTCCAGGAGCGAGAGGGGGGGCGCCTGAAACGGCTGGGCCGGCCCCAGGAAGGGGAAGGCCGCTTGGTCTCCCTTGGCCTTGGCCTCACGTTTTCCCCGCTCGCGAGGTTCCTTCGCCGTCTCGCCCCGCTCGCCCGTCGCGGGGGGCTGGGGCGGCTCGGGAGCCGACGGCTCCAGGACGGCCGGCCCCGCCGCCCCCGCGGAGGCCGCCCGGGCCGGCGCCATGTGGCGGGGCCCGCGCCGCGCCGCCCACGACTCCAGGAGGTGGGCCACGCCGTTCCGTGCGCCTCGGGCCGCCGCCAGCGCGCGCTGGGCCGCCAGCAGGGGCCAGCGCCGCACGCCCTGGAGCGGGGTCAACGGCAGTCGGGTGAGGCGTCGCTCGGTGAACAGGAGGCCGGCCACCAGCAGCCCCGTGAAGGCCCCGAGGTAAAGCCCCGCGGGACCCACCAGACCGTGGAGCTGGCGGGCGAGCTCATCCCCCAGGAAGCCGCCGGGCCGCTCCACGCGGCCGTCGGCCAGCACCCCCAGGTCTCCCAGGCGCGAGGCCAGCACGCTCAGGGATGGCACCAGGACGGCCAGGGCCAGGGCGCGCACGGCCAGCCGCGGCAGGCGCCGGCCCACGATCCCCATCCATGCCAGGGCACCCAGCACGGGCGGCAGCAACAGCGCCGAGACCCCCAGGAGGCCCAACAGATCGCCCCCGAGCTCCGCCCCCAGGCGCCCGCCCCAGTTGTGGATGTGCCCCTCCTCCCCCACCCCCGCGTGGAAGAAGGACGGGTCCCGCGGGTCGAAGGAGGCCAGTGCCGCCACGCTGAAGAGGGCCAGGGCGGCCGCGAGGACGCCGAGGATCTCGTGGGTCTTCTCGTGGGCCAGCAGGGCCCGGAGGCCCGCTCGCTCGCCGCGTTGCGCTTCCCGCCGCTCTCTGTCCGCCACCACCCCTCCCTGTTCCTCGTTCGCCCTTCGCGTCCCCCTGCGCGCGATCCTTGGGGGACTTCGGGCGCCCTTTCAGGCCGGCGGGCGCGGCCCGCCCCCCTGCGAAGGCTCGAGCGCCGCCGCGCCCCGCTCGCCGCCGCCCCCGCTCCGGGGGCGGGGCGCGATGGGGGGACGGCGACCGGCCGAACCGCCCAACGCCCCCGCCCGCCCGTCCGGCGCGGCGCCGCTGGCCTCCATCTCGAGGACGACCGGGAGGATCATGGGCCGCCGGTCCACGGAGGCCTGGATGAACTTGCGCAGGACGCCCCGGATACGCTTCACCATCAGCCCCCGGTCGGTCTTTTCCTCGGGGCCGCACCCTTCCAGCACCTCCAGGATGAGACGGCGCGCCTCCTCGAAGAGGTCCTCCGCCCCACCCTCATGGGCGAAGCCGCGGGAGATGATCTCGGGGCCGGCGATCACCTCCCCCGCCCCGTCGAAGCCCACCACCACGATCACCATCCCACCCTCGGCCAGGTGCTGGCGGTCCCGCAGCACCGTGTCCTCCACGTCGCCCACGCCCTTGCCGTCCACGAACACGCGACCGGCCGCCACCTTCCCCACCGCGCGGCCGCCCGCCGCCGTGAACTCCAGGACGTCGCCGTTCTCGGCCACCAGCACCCGCTCCCGGGGAACGCCCTCGGCCTCGGCCAGGCGGGCGTGGGCGTACCGATGGCGGTACTCGCCGTGCACGGGGAGGAAGCACAGCGGCCGGACGAGCCGGAGCATGCGCCGCAACTCGTCGCGGGCCGGATGGCCGGAGACGTGCACCCCGTCCTCCTCGGTGAGCACCTCGGCCCCCCGGCGCAGCAGCGCGTTGATGGTGCGGGCGATGGATTGCTCGTTGCCCGGGATCACGCGCGCCGAAAAGATCACCAGATCCCCCGGCCGCACGTCCACGTGCTTGTGCTCCCCCACCGCCATCCGGGCGATGGCCGAAAGCGGCTCCCCCTGGCTTCCGGTGGTGACGATCACCGTCCGGTCGGGCGGGAGGTGCCGCAGTTCGTCCAGCCGGACCAGGACGCCGGGCGGCACCTTCAGGTGGCCCAGCTCTGCGGCGATGCGCGTGGTGGCCGCCATGGACTTGCCGTTCACGGCCACCCGTTTGCCCAGCGCCGCCGCCGCGTCCAGCACCTGCTGGATCCGGTGGATGTGGCTGGCGAAGCAGGCCACGATGGTCCGGCCCCGGGCCCGGGGGAAGATGGCGCGGAAGGCCTCGCCCACGGCGCGCTCGGAGGGGGTGATGCCCCCCAGGAGGGCGTTGGTGGAGTCCGAGAGGAGGGCCAGGACCCCTTCGTCCCCCAGGGCGGCGAAGCGGGACTCGTCGGTGGGGATGCCGTCCACCGGCGCCGGATCGAACTTGAAGTCCCCCGTGTGCACGAGCAGACCGGCCGGCGTGCGGGCGGCCACGGCCACACCGTCCGGGATGCTGTGGCAGACACGGATGAACTCCAGAGCGAGGGAACCGAAGGCTACCCGTGCGTCGGGGTGGATGGGGCGGAAATCCGTCGTCTCCTCCAGGCCGGCCTCCCGGAGCCGCTCGCGGGCCAGGGCCAGCGTGAGCGGCGTGCCGTACACGGGGACGGGAAGCTCGCGGAGCAGGTACGGGAGGGCGCCGGTATGATCCTCGTGGCCGTGGGTGAGGACGACGGCGCGCACGCGCCCGCGGCGCTCCAGCAGGGCCGTGAACTCGGGGATCACCAGGTCGATCCCCAGCATCTCCTCCTCGGGAAACATGAGCCCGGCGTCGAGGACCACGCAGTCCTCGGCGGTCTCCAGGCAGGTCATGTTCATCCCGATCTCGCCCAGCCCCCCCAGGGGGATCAGGCGGACCCACGAACCCTGCGCCACGCGCTACGCCACCTCCCTACACCAGTCCCGAGTCCTGGGTCCCGAGTCGCTGGATCCGCCCCGGGGCCGACCCGGGACTCGGGACCAGGGACTCAGGACCCCCGCCGGCCTCACGCCCGCGGGGCGGCGTGGGGCCGGCGGGCGGGCGGCCGCTGCGCCCGGCCGGGCGCGCGCCGGTGCACCGCCGGGGTGGCCCGCAGCCTGCCGGCGCTCCCCGGCCGCCGGGCCAGGGCGTGGTCCAGCACCTGGCCCATCTCCTCCACGTACACGAAGTTCATCCCCCGCCGGACATTGGCCGGAAGTTCCTTCACGTCCTTGTCGTTCTTGGTCGGCACCAGCACCGTTTTGACGCCGAGCCGCCGCGCCGCCAGGACCTTCTCCTTGATGCCGCCCACGGGGAGCACCTTTCCCCGAAGCGTGACCTCCCCCGTCATGGCCACGTCCCGCCGCACCGGCACGCGCGCCAGGGTGGAGATGAGGGCCGTGGCCATGGTGATGCCGGCGCTGGGCCCGTCCTTCGGGATGGCGCCGGCCGGGACGTGGATGTGGAGGTCGTGCTTGCTGAAGACCTCTTCCTTGATCCCCAGGTCGGCGGCACGGCTGCGGGCGTAGCTCAGGGCCGCCTGGGCCGACTCCTTCATCACGTCCCCCAGGTGGCCGGTGAGGCTCAGCGCGCCCTTGCCTTTCATCATGGTGCACTCGATGTAGAGCGCCTCGCCGCCGGTCTGGGTCCAGGCCAGGCCGGTGGCCACGCCCACCTCATCGCGTTCCTGCTCGGGCTCCGGGAGGTACTTGGGGGCCCCCAGGTACCGGTGCACCGAGGCGCCCGTCACCCGCGTCAGCCCCCGCCTCCCCTCGGCCACCCCCTTCGCCACCTTGCGGCAGACGGTGGCCACCTCCCGCTCCAGGTTCCGCAGGCCGGCCTCCCGGGTGTAGTGCTGGATGATCTTGAGGACCGCCTCGTCGCTCACCTGGAGATAGCGCCGGGTGATCCCGTGCTCCGCGAACTGCCGGGGGACCAGGTACTTCCGGGCGATGTGCAGCTTCTCCTCCTCGGTGTACCCGGAGATCTCGATGATCTCCATCCGGTCCTTGAGGGCCGGCAGGATCGGGTCCGCCAGGTTGGCGGTGGCGATGAACATCACGTTGCTGAGGTCGAAGGGCACCCCCAGGTAGTGGTCGGTGAAGCTGATGTTCTGCTCGGGGTCCAGCACCTCCAGCAGGGCCGCCGAGGGATCGCCCCGGAAGTCGGCCCCCACCTTGTCCACCTCGTCCATCATGAAGACCGGATTGTTGGTCCCGGCCTGCTTGATCCCCTGGACGATCTTCCCGGGCAGCGCCCCGATGTAGGTGCGTCGGTGGCCGCGGATCTCGGCCTCATCCCGCACCCCCCCCAGGCTGATGCGCACGAACTTGCGTCCCAGGGCCCGGGCGATGGACTTGCCCAGGGACGTCTTGCCCACCCCCGGCGGGCCCACGAAGCAGAGGAGGGGCCCCTTCATTTTCTTCTTGAGCTTGCGCACGGCCAGGTACTCCAGGATCCGTTCTTTCACCTTCTCCAGATCGTAGTGATCTGCCTCCAGGATCCTGGCGGCCTGCTTGATGGACAGCTTGTCCGCCGTCTGCTTGGACCAGGGAAGCTCGATGAGCCAGTCCAGGTAGGTGCGCACCACCGAGGCCTCCGCCGCGTCCGGGTGCATCCGGCTCAGGCGGCCCACCTGCGTCTTGGCCTCGGCCTCCACCTCGGCGGGCATCTTGGCCTTCTCGATCTTGGCCTGGAGCTCCTGGATCTCCTGTCCCCGCTCGTCCGATTCGCCCAGCTCGCGCTGGATGGCCTTGAGCTGCTCCCGCAGGTAGTACTCCCGGTGGGTCTTGTCCACCTCCTCCTTGGCCTGGGCCTGGATCTTCTGCTGCACCTCCAGGACCTCGAGTTCTTTCCGCAGGAACTCGGCGGCACGGCGCAGGCGGGCCAGGGGATCGAAGGTTTCCAGGATCTGCTCGGCCTGCTCCACCTTCAGGTCCAAATTGCTGGCTACCAGGTCCGCCAGCCGACCCGGGTGGTCCAGGCTGTTGATGATGACCAGGACGTCCGGCGAGAGGGACTTGCCCAGGCTCACCGCCTTCGCCAGCTGCTCCTTCACGGAGCGGATCAGGGCCTCGACCTCCGGCGTGGCGGCGCCCACCTCCGGCTCGGCCACCTCCTGAATGCGGGCCTCGAAGAACGGGTCGTGTTGGAGGTACTCCACCACCCGCGCCCGGGAGACCCCCTGGACCAGGATCTTCACCCGCCCGTCGGGCATCTTGAGCATGCGCATGATCATGGCCACGGTGCCGACGGCGTAGATCTCGTCCGCCGTGGGGTCCTCGGCCTCGGCATCCTTCTGGACCGCCAGCAGGATCAGCCGGTCCCGGGCGAGGGCTTCGTCCACGGCCCGAATCGACTTGTCCCGCCCCACGAACAGAGGCAGGATCATGAAAGGGTAGACCACCACGTCCCGCACGGGCAGGATGGGGATCACGCCGGGCGTCTTGCGGTCCTCCCGGGGGGGTTCGAAGCCCGGGGTCTTGGTCCCGCCCTCGGCGAAGTCCTCCGGGTCCTTGGCTTTCATCTTCAAGAGAGAGGCTCCTCTCTGGTCGCAGGGCGCATCCCCGCGGCCGAATGCCTTCGGCTCGGGCCCCGCGAGCCCGGCCCGAGGCCCGCGCCGTCCAGGTCCAGGCCCTTGAGGTAGGCCCGGAAGGACCCCGCCAGGTCCGGCCGTCGGAGGGCGAACTCCACGGTGGCCTGGAGGAATCCGAGCTTGCTCCCGGCGTCATACCGGCGGCCGGCAAACTCGACGCCGTACATGGGGCCGGCCCGCAGCAGGGCGCGCAGCCCGTCGGTCAACTGGATCTCGCCGCCCGCCCCCGGGGCCACCCGCTCCAGCGCCGGAAAGATGCCCGGGGTGAGCAGGTACCGCCCGATGATGGCCAGGTCCGACGGGGCGGTGGCCGGATCCGGTTTCTCCACCATGTCCCGGATGCGCCAGACGCCATCCCCGGCCGGCTTGGCCGCGAGGATGCCGTAGCTGGAGATGGCCTCCCGCGGCACCCGCTGCACGGCCACCACCGGCGCCCCGGTCCGCCCGTACACCTCGAGGAGCTGCGCCAGACACGGTACCGCGGCCACGATGACGTCGTCCCCCAGCACGACGGCGAAGGGCTCTTCCCCCACCGCCTCGCGGGCGGCCAGCACGGCGTGCCCCAGCCCCAGAGGCTCCTTCTGGCGGGTGTAGAGGAAGGTGGCGAGTTGCGACAGGCCGCGGATCTCCTCCAGTTCCTTGGCCTTGTTCGGCTGGCGTTCCAGGAACATCTCCAGTTCCAGGGCGCGGTCGAAGTGATCCTCGATGGCGTTCTTCCCCCGCCCGGTCACCAGGATGATCTCGCGGATCCCCGAGGCCACCGCCTCCTCTACCCCATATTGGATGGTCGGCTTGTCCACGATGGGGAGCATCTCTTTCGGCTGGGCCTTGGTGGCGGGAAGGAAGCGGGTGCCCAGGCCGGCCGCCGGAAAAACGGCCTTGCGGATGGGAGGGAACTGAGCGCGCTGTACCACGGCGTGGCCCTCGGGGCTGGCGCAGGGGATCAAAACACATCATGATAACACGGCAGGCGCCAGCGGCAAGCACCAAAAACGGGTCAGCGGCGATGTCTTGCGGGAGGTTACCAGGGCCTCGCACGCCCCGCCGGGAGCCCTCGTGGCCACGGCATCGTGGTACTGTTCGTTGAAGAGCCGTCATCCATCCAGGCCGTGTAACCCCACCCGAGGCGGACAAGAAGGCCCAGATCCAGGGCGCCCAAGGGGGCACATCTGAGGGTGGTCTGGAGCGTAAGGGGAGAGAGGTCCTGGCCCCCTAAGTCCCCGCCGCGCAGGGCCTCCGAGCCCCTCGGGCCAGAAACCGGTTGACACGGAAGCGGACCTGAGCTACGGTGCTCCGATATTTCAAACCATAACGGGTTGTCCTCGTCGCTGCCTGGGTCCATACCCCTGTCCCGCATCGTGGTCGGGCGGCCGCGCAATCGCCAGTCGCGGGGCCTGCTCCACAAAAGGAGTCCGGGATGAAGTTGAAGAAGATCGTGTTCGTGGAGCCCGCCTCCACCCACCTGCATGTCTACAGCCGGTTCACCATCCCGCGGCTGGGCTCCGTGCTCCTGGGCACCATCATGCGCGACCGGGGTTACGACGTGAAGGTGTACATCGAGGACATCTCCCCGGTGGACATGGCCGATGTCCTCTCGGCCGACGTCGTGGGTATCTCCGCCCTCACCTCCACCGCCCCGCCCTCCTACCGCCTCGCCGCCAAGGTGCGCGAGGCCGGCATCCCGGTGGTGCTGGGGGGCACCCACACCAGCTTCCTGCCCGACGAGGGGCTGGACCACGCGGACTACGTGATCCGCGGGGAGGGGGAGTACGCCTTCGCCGATCTGGTGGAGGCACTGGAAGGGGGGCGGGACCTCGAGAAGATCCAGGGGCTCTCTCACTGGCGGGACGGCCGGAAGGTCCACAACCCGGAGCGGCCCCGGATGCAGAACCTGGACGACAACCCCATCCCCGACTTCTCCCTGGTGAAGGGGTACGGCCGGCGCAGCATCGCCTCGGTGGCAACCTCGCGCGGCTGCCCCTTCCCCTGCACCTTCTGTTCGGTACCGGGGATGTACGGCAGCGGCTTCCGCACCCACTCCATCGACCGGGTGATGGCCGAGCTGAAGGGCCACGCCGGGACCCCCTACATCTTCTTCGCCGACGATATCTTCACGGCCAATAAGAAGCGCACCAAGGAGCTGCTCGGGCGCATGATCGCCGAGGGGGTCACCCCCGAGTGGGGCGCCCAGGTACGC